>NZ_JBHVGB010000167.1:0-13751 GCF_042801335.1 Nocardioides sp. NPDC057577
GTTCCGGGGCCCTTCGGCGTACGTCCCCTACTGCCCGACGCGCTCCGCGTCGATCAGCGCGCAGGTGATCCGCGAGGTGCAGACCCGCTTGCCGCGCTCGTCGGTGATCACGACCTCGTACGCCGCGGAGGTGCGACCGAGATGGATCGCCGTCGCGGTGCCGGTGACGATGCCCGAGGTCGCCGACCGGTGGTGGGTGGCGTTGATGTCGACGCCGACCGCGAGCTTGCCCAGGGAGGCGGCGTGCATGCCGGAGCCGGTGGACCCGAGGGTCTCGGCGAGCGCGACCGAGGCGCCCCCGTGCAGCAGCCCGTACGGCTGGGTGTTGCCCTCGACCGGCATGGTGCCGACGACCTTCTCGGCGGAGATCTCCAGGATCTTGACGCCCATCTTGTCGTTGAGGCCACCCATGCCGTGGGGGAGCGAGGCGAAGAACCTCTCGCCGGCGGTCGTGTCGGTCGGCGAGACGGGATGGTCGGTGGTCGATGCATCGGTCATGGATGCATCGTCGCATGTGCCGCGCGGGGTCGGGACGCGGGGGACGCGCGGGTCTCGACCCGCGGTCGCGCCGTTGTCGGTGGTCGTGGATAGAGTCGGACCGTGGCTGACGTGACGCGTGACCGACTGCTCCTTCTCGATGGACACTCGCTGGCCTACCGGGCCTTCTTCGCCCTGCCGGTGGAGAACTTCTCGACCGTCACGGGGCAGAACACCAATGCCGTCTACGGCTTCACCTCGATGCTGGTCAATGTGCTGCGCGACGAGACCCCGACCCATGTCGCGGTCGCCTTCGACCTGTCGCGGCAGACGTTCCGGCTGGAGGAATACTCCGAATACAAGGCCAAGCGCAACAAGACCCCCGACGAGTTCAAGTCGCAGCTGCCGCTGATCCAGCGACTGCTCGACGTGCTGCACATCCGCCACCTGTCGCTGGCCGGCTATGAGGCCGACGACATCATCGCGACCCTGGTGACCCAGGGGCTCGAGGCCGGGATGGAGGTGCTGATCCTGACCGGCGACCGCGACTCGCTGCAGCTGGTCACGGAGTCCTCCACGGTCCTCTACCCGATGCGTGGTGTCTCCGACCTGGCGCGGATGACGCCGGAGGCCGTCGAGGCGAAGTACGGGGTCCCGCCGCACCGCTATCCCGAGATCGCCGCTCTGGTGGGTGAGGACTCCGACAACCTGCCCGGCATCCCGGGCGTCGGCCCGAAGACCGCGGCGAAGTGGATTAGCACCTACGACGGCCTCGACAACCTGATCACCCACGCCGACCAGGTCAAGGGCAAGGCCGGCGACAACCTGCGCGCCCACCTCGGCGACGTGATGCGCAACCGGCGGCTCAACGCGCTGGTCCGAGATCTGACCCTGGAGGTCGGCCCGGCGGACTTCGGGCGGGTCGAGTGGGACCGGGCGGCGGCGCTGGAGCTCCTCGACGAGCTCGAGTTCCGCGGCGAGATCCGCACCCGGATCACCGACGTGCTCGCTCCCGAGGACGACGTCCCGGTCGACGAGAGCGGGTTCGCTCTGGAGGGCGAGACCCTGGCTCCGGGTGCCGTCGCGGCCTTCCTCGAGGAGCTCGGCACCACGTCCGTCGGGGTGCATGTGCGTGGGACCTGGGGTTCCGGCACCGGCCGCGTGGACGGGTTCGGTTTCGCGACGCAGGAGCGGGCTGCGTACGTGGGGGTGGAGGAGCTCACCCCCGAGGACGAGGCGGCGCTGGCGGACTGGCTCGCGGACCCCTCGCGGCCGAAGATCATGCACGACGCCAAGGGGCCCGAGCTGGCGATCGACGCCCACGGCTGGTCCTTGGGCGGGCTGGTGACCGACACGGCGCTGTCGGCCTACATCGTGGCGCCCGACCAGCGCTCCTACGACCTCGCAGATCTGACCCTGCGCTACCTCAAGCGTGAGCTCAAGCAGGAGGACGATGGCGGCCAGGAGTCGCTCTTCGGCGACGACGAGGTCGGTGGCGACGGCGTCGCCCGGACCTCGATGCTCTATGCCCGCGCCGTGATCGACCTCGCCGTCGAGCTCGACTCGGCCGTCGAGGCCGCCGGCGGACACCGGCTGCTCTCCGAGGTGGAGCTTCCGCTGCTGCATCTGCTGGCGCGGATGGAGAAGACCGGCATCGCGGTCGACACCGAGCACCTCGACGCGCTGGAGCGGCACTTCGCCGGCCAGATGAAGCAGGCCGCCGACGACGCCTACGGCGTGATCGGGAAGGAGATCAACCTCGGCTCGCCCAAGCAGCTGCAGGTGGTGCTCTTCGACGAGCTCGACATGCCGAAGACGAAGCGCACCAAGACCGGCTGGACCACCGATGCCGATGCGCTGCAGCAGCTCTACGTGAAGACCGAGCACCCGTTCCTCCTCGCCCTGCTGCGCCACCGCGACGTCACTCGGCTGCGGGTCACCATCGAGGGCCTGCTGAAGACCGTGCAGGACGATGGCCGGATCCACACCACCTTCAACCAGACCATCGCGGCCACCGGTCGGCTCTCCTCGACCGAGCCCAACCTGCAGAACATCCCGGTGCGCACCGAGGAGGGACGCGGCATCCGCAAGGGCTTCATCGTCGGCGGCGGCTTCGAGTCGCTGATGACGGCGGACTATTCGCAGATCGAGATGCGGATCATGGCCCACCTGTCCGAGGACGAGCTGCTCATCGAGGCGTTCCGCTCCGGACGCGACTTCCACTCGATCACCGCCGCGCGGGTCTTCGGCGTCGACCCCGACGCGGTCTCGGTGGAGCAGCGGGCCAAGATCAAGGCGATGAACTACGGCCTCGCCTACGGCCTGTCCGCTTTCGGCCTCTCCCAGCAGCTCGGGATCGAGCCGAGCGAGGCGCGCGGGCTGATGGAGGAATACTTCGAGACCTTCGGCGGCATCCGCGACTACCTGCGCAGCCTGGTCGAGGAGGCGCGGCGCACCGGTTACACCGAGACCATCATGGGCCGCCGCCGCTACCTGCCCGACCTGCTCTCGGACAACCGTCAGCGGCGTGAGACCGCCGAGCGGATGGCGCTCAACGCCCCCATCCAGGGCTCGGCCGCCGACCTGATCAAGGTCGCCATGCTTCGAGTCCAGGCCGCCGTCGACGAGGCGGGCCTCTCCTCCCGGATGCTCCTCCAGGTCCACGACGAGCTCGTCTTCGAGGTCGCAACGGGGGAGCGGGAGGCTCTGGAGGCGCTCGTACGCGAGCAGATGGGCTCCGCCGCCGACCTCAACGTCCCCCTCGACGTATCCGTCGGCACCGGCCCGTCCTGGCACGAAGCCGCCCACTGACCGCCGAGGCGTCACCCCGGTCGGCCGAAGCGTCAGCTGCGTCGGCCGAATTGGCAGTTGTGGCGCACCGAATCGGTAGTTGTGGGTGACGAGACTCCACTCTCGTCGCCCGCCACTGCATTCTCGTCCGCGACTGCTGAAGCGGCTGCCGAGGCGTCAGTTATGGCGTACGAAATGGCGGCTCCGGCGAACTGAATCGGTGGTTGTGGGGGACGAAACTCCATCTTCGTTTCCCCTACGTGCGTTCTCGGCCGACACAACTGACGTCTCGACCGACACAACTGACGTCTCGACCGCCAGAAGTGACGTCTCGACCGACGTAGGCGACGTTTCGGCCGACGCGGCTGACGCCTCGGCTGGGGGTCAGGCGCGGTGAGGGGTCTGGTTGAGTCGCCAGAAGGTGACCGCCAGGAGGACGGCGGCGAGGGCGGCGTCGACGCTGAGGACGGCCCAGACGAGGCCTTCGACGGTGGTCTGCATCGCGCCGAGGGCGAGGGCGGCGGCGACGGCGATCCAGAGAAGGTACGCCGAGAGCCGGCTGCGC
The DNA here is from genome assembly GCF_042801335.1 of Nocardioides sp. NPDC057577. Taxonomy (NCBI): domain Bacteria; kingdom Bacillati; phylum Actinomycetota; class Actinomycetes; order Propionibacteriales; family Nocardioidaceae; genus Nocardioides; species Nocardioides sp. NPDC057577. The sequence continues at coordinate 3,833 of NZ_JBHVGB010000167.1, forward strand.
CTGGCCAGGACCGAGTAGACGAGCAGCTGGAGCACGGACAGCACCATGCCGAGGATCGCGAAGACCCAGAGCAGGCCCTCGATCTCGGCATAGTCGGGGCCTCCGATGAAGATCATCGCCAGCCACGACATCAGCCACGAGCCGGCGATCGCGCACGCGCCCAGACCACCGACGAGCGTGAGCGACTTGACCAGCGCGGAGCGGCGGCTGGCCTCGGCCGACATCGACGGGAAGGCGATGATCACCACGAACTGCGGGAGGAACAGCACCGCCTTGGTGAGGATCAGGCCACCGGCGTACAGGCCGGAGACGTGGTCGGAGAGCACGTTGCGCGCGATCAGGATGTCGACGTTGGAGAGCGCGAAGAAGCCCAGCAGCGCGAACGAGGCTTGGAGCATCTCGACGACGACGGGCTTCACCGGCCCGGGCTTCGCGTGGGCCTCGGCGCGACGTCGAAGCACCCACCATCCGACGATCGCCGGCGCGAACTGGGCCAGCGCGACACCGGCCATGGCGGCGCCTTCGGTGGGGCGGACCCACATCGCGGCGGTGGTGACGATGACCCGAGGGATGCCGAGAGCCAGGTAGACCACCGACAGGCCGAGCCAACGGCGCTCGCCCTGCAGCACGCCGGCCTGACCGCCCATGATCGTCAGCGGTACGGCACACACCGCGACCAGCAGGGCCGGATAGATCGAGTCCAGCCGCAGCACCCGCCACACGAGCGGCGAGGCGGCGAGCATGACGACCCCGACGACGATGGCCGCGCGATAGGTCGCTCGCAGCACCGTCCGCTCGATGGCGCGCTCCTGGCCGGGCGTCTCGGTCACCCGGCGCGACGCCGTCGCCTGCATGCCGAGCTGGACCACGCCGACGACGAGGAGCAGCGACATCATCGACGCGACGCCGCCGTACTGTCCGGGGCCGAGGATCCGCGCGGCGATGATCTGGAAGCCGTAGGTCGCGATGTTGGTGACCATGATGCAGAGGGCAAGGAAGCCGCTGCTGCGGATGAGCGCGGACAGCCTGCGCCGGCGGGCGCTGATCGGGCTGGCGGTCATCGTGGGCACTTGGAAAGCCTAGGGTGCGGCAGGTCACATGCCGGCACCGGCATCCGCCCAGGATCGAAACTCGTTCGCCACAACTGCCGGCTCGGCCGACGTAAGTGACTTCTCGGCCAACGTAAGTGACTTCTCGGCGGGGCGGGGATCTAGGGTGGCCGCGTGAGGGATCGGGTGGTGCCTACCGTGTGGGCGGGCGTGCTCGCGGTGCTGATGCTGGGGCCGGCGCTGGGGGCTGGGTTCGTGCTCAGCTACGACATGGTGTGGGTGCCGGATCTCGCGCTGACCCGGGATGTGCTCGGCCTGGGGTCGGGGCTGCCGCGGGCGGTGCCCTCGGATGCCGTGATCGCGGTGCTGGACGAGGTCGTGGCGGGGCTCGCGCTGCAGAAGCTCGTGCTGGTGGGAGCGCTCGTGCTCGCCGGTGCGGGTGCCGCGGAGCTGGTGCGTGAGCGCTCGCTCGCCGCGCGGCTGGCGGTGGTGAGCCTGGCCTTGTGGAGCCCGTACGTCGCCGAGCGGCTGTGGATGGGCCACTGGCCGATGCTGCTGGCCTATGCCGCGGTGCCCTGGCTGGTGCTGGCCGGCCGCCGATGGGCGGCTGAACCGGGCCCGGCCGCGCGCGGCCCGGTGTGGACGCTCCCGGTCCTGCTCGTCGGGAGCCTCAGCGCCAGTGCGGGGATCGTTTCGGCCGCGGTGATCCTCGCGACCGGTCTGCGCCGGGGCCGGCGCCCGGTCCTGCTGCTCGCGATGGTCGCCGCGGTCAACGCGCCCTGGGTGGTCGCCGGCCTGACCCACGCGGGGGAGGCGGTGTCGGCCACCGGGTTCGAGGTCTTCGCGCTGCGCGGTGACGCCCTGCCCGCCCCGCTGGCAGCCCTCACCCTCGGCGGGATCTGGAACACCTCGGTCATCCCCGCGAGCCGCGAGGGCTGGCCGGCCTGGGTGGCTCTGGTGCTCCTGGTGGCGCTGGTCGGAGCCGGACTCAAGCGATGGTGGGTCGGCGACAGCCAACGGATCGCGATCCTGGGGTTGTGGGTCGCCGGGATGGCGATCGCGATCCTCGGCTGGGCCGCACCGCAGACCCTCGACGGCCTCGCCCAGGAGATCCCCGGTCTCGCGCTGATGCGGGACAGCAGCCGCCTGCTTCCGCTGTGCCTGCCGCTGCTCGTCCTGACCGTCGCGGCCGGGGTCGATGCGCTGCGCGAGCGGCTTCGCGGCACCGCGCCCCGATGGGCCGCGGCAGTCGTCCTGGCCCTCGCCCCGATCGCCGTCCTTCCCGACGCCGCCTGGGGTCTCGCCGGCGGCATCGGCACGGCCGACTACCCGACTTCATGGCAGCAGGCCCGCGCGAGGCTCGCCGAGGAGACGGCACCGGGCGACGTACTCGTCCTGCCCTGGTCCGCCTACCGAGCCCCGGCGTGGAACGATCGTCGTCCCGTCCTCGACCCGCTGCCGAGGATGCTGCCCAGGGCGAGCGTCACCAACGGCGACCTCGTCATCGGCCGCACCGAGATCGCGGGCGAGGACCCGCGCGCGGCAGCGGCCGCCGAGGCCCTCGCCGCGCCGGACCCCACCACCCGGGCAGCCGAGCTGAACCGCCTCGGGATCGGGTACGTCATCACCGACCGCACCGCGGGCGAGGCGCCGCAGGTGGCGGGGGAGACGGTCCACGACAGCGGCGACCTGCTCCTGCAGCGGTTGCCGGGAGAGGCGACCAGGCCGGCGGCGTACACGATCGGTCCGGTGAGGCTGACAGCGGTGGTCCTCGCGTGGGTGGCGTACGGCCTGGTCTGGCTGGGAGCCACAACATCAACAGTTCTGCTACTGATCAGTATTGTTCGCCGGCCGGCTGCTAATGTTCGCGACTAGGAGAGGGAGGTCACATATCCATGGGCAACATCATTGCCATCGTCGCCAGCATTCTTGTCGGCGGCGGAGTCGCCGCAGCGACCATCGTCGGAGTCGTCACCAGCAGCACGGACAACACCGTCGAGAATCCTCCGAGCGTCTCTGAGTCGACGGTTCAGTACGGCACCAACGACTGAACCAGACAAACCCGAAGGAGGCCCGGCGGTGATCCGCCGGGCGTCCTTCCATCTCTACGACATTTTCTACGACTTCCCAGAGCCGTCAGTCCGCGCCGACCACGTGCCCCTGAAGCGTCGAGGCGAGCACGGCGTTGAAGTTCAGCTGGCTCTGCTCCCAGGTGTGCTTGCGGGCGTGCCAGCGGGCACCCTCGGCCAGCTCCTTGCGGCGGATCTCGTCGCCGAGCAGGTGGTCGAGCGCGGCCACGAAGCCGGGCTGGTCGTCGACCAGCACCCCGGACTCGCCGTCGTCGATCGACTCGGTCGTCCCGCCCGCGTCGCGGAAGGCGACGGTCGGGGTGCCGTGCTGGGCGGCCTCGGTGACGACCAGGCCCCAGCCCTCCTTCAGCGACGGCAGCGCCATCAGCCAGGACCGCTCGTAGACGGCTTCCTTGGTCTCTTCCGAGACATGCCCCAGCATCTCGACGTAGTTCTCGGCCCCCACCCGGGAGATGTACGCAGCCAGCTCGTCGGCCCACCAGCCGCCGCCCACGATGCTCAGCCTCAGGTCCGGGTAGGAGGCCCGCAGTGCCACCACCGCGTCGACGGCGAGCTCGACCCGCTTGTGCGGCACCAGCCGCCCGACGACACAGATGGAGGGGTGCTCGGTCTTCGCCGGCCGGTCGCTCAGCGCCGGCGCGGCGCCGTTGTGCACGACCGCGACCCGGGCGGGGTCGACGCCGAGGGTGGCCAGCTCGGCCCGGGTGGCGCGGGAGACCGCGACGTACTGCTTGTGGCGGTAGAGCCGCGGCGCCAGCCACGACTCGACCCACCAGCCGACCCGCCCGGACAGCCCGGGGTAGACCACCGGCCACTGCTCGCGGTGGACGTGGTGGACGAGCACCGTGACCGGAGCCCTGGTGCCGAGCGGGCAGAAGAACGGGAGTCCGTTCTGCACGTCGATGACCGCGTCGACGCGGCCGATCGGACCCAGCCGCCCCAGCGCCAGCAGCAGCACGCCCCACAGGTAGATGCTGAGCTTGCCGCCGCGGCGTACGTAGCGGATGTCGTCGCGCTCCTCGCGGGCCTGCGCACCGGGATAGGCGGCCGTGAACACCGTGACCCGCGCTCCGGCGTCCACCAGACCGGCGGTGATCTGGTGGAGGTAGTGCTCGGCACCACCGGCTTCAGGATTGTCAGAATCGCGCCAGCTGAAGACGGCCACATGGCTGCCGTTCAGCTGCGCTCCCTCCGTTGCGCGCAAAATTGAGTGCTCCCCTGCAATCTCGCAGTTCCCCGCTGCTGAGCGCTCCCTCCCCAGGGTCACGCAGTTACTGGAGAGTAGGACATTTCGTGACGGAATGCACACCCGTTGGGGTAATCGGTTAGGGTTCCGCCGTGCCGAACCTCCTCGACTCTCAGCGTGCCGCCTCCGCCGGCGGAGGCTGGAGCGCGACGCTACGGCGCTCCGTACGCCTCTTCAGCGACTTCCGTGTGGAGCAGACCGATCCCGCGCGCTTCTACACCGCGCTGGCGGCAGACTCGGTCGGCCAGCTGGCCCACTACACCGATGGCGAGACGCTCGAGGGCACGGTCCTGCTCGACGTGGGCGGTGGCCCGGGCTACTTCCGCGACGCCTTCATGCGGGCCGGCGCGACCTACCTCGCGCTCGACGCCGACGCCGGTGAGATGCAGGGCGCCGGGATCGTCGCCGAGGGCAGCATGCTCGGCGACGGGATGCGGCTTCCCGTCCGCACCGGAAGCGTCGACGCCTGCTACTCCTCCAACGTGCTCGAGCACGTCCCGACGCCGACGGCCATGCTCGAGGAGATGCTCCGCGTCACCAGGCCCGGCGGCGTCGTCTTCTGCTCCTACACGCTGTGGTGGGGCCCCTGGGGCGGCCACGAGACCAGCCCGTGGCACCTGCTCGGCGGCCGGTTCGCGCGCCGCCGCTACGCGCGCAAGCACGGCCACGAGCCCAAGAACAAGTTCGGCGAGTCGATGTACGCAGCGACCGCCTCCGCGGGGCTGCGCTGGGCGCGCGCCCAGCGCAGGGCGGGCAACGCCGAGATCCTGGCTGCGGTTCCGCGCTATCACCCTGCGTGGGCGGCGTGGCTGATGCGCGTCCCGGTGGTGAGGGAGGTGCTCTCATGGAACCTCCTCCTCGTGCTGCGAAAGACGTGACCCCGGACCCTCCGAGCGACACCCCCACCGCCTCCGGCTCCGCTTCGGCCACGTCGAAGCTCAGGCTCGTCGCGTACGTCGCGATCCTGACCGCGATCACGTTCACCCAGGCCCCGGGCCGGATCGTCGCGGACACCAAGTTCGACCTGAGCGCCGACCCGTGGGCCTTCCTGGCTCGCGCGGTGAACATGTGGGACGCCCAGGGGGCCTTCGGCCAGGTGCAGAACCAGGCGATCGGCTATGTATGGCCGATGGGCCCGTTCTACGGGCTCGGCCAGCTGGCGCAGCTGCCGGAATGGGTGATCCAGCGGCTGTGGTGGGCGCTGCTGCTCAACCTGGCCTTCCTCGGTGTCCTGCTCGTGGCCCGCGAGCTGCAGCTGGGGCGGCCGTGGGCCCAGGTCGCGGGTGCCGCCGCGTACGTCCTGACGCCACGCGTGATGACCATCCTCGGCGCCAACTCGGCCGAGCTGTGGCCGACCGCGATCGCGCCGTGGGTGCTGCTCGCCGTCATCCGCGCCAGCGGCACCACCACGACCAAGGACCTGGTGCGCTGGTGCGCCGTGGCCGCGCTCGCGGTCGCCTGCGCGGGCGGCGTCAACGCGACGGCGGTCTCGGCGGTGCTGGTCCCGGGCGTGGTCTTCCTGCTGACCAGGACCGGCGCCCGGCGATTCGCCGCGCTGGCACTGTGGGGCGTGTTCACCGTCCTCGCCACCCTGTGGTGGACGATCCCGCTGGTGCTCCAGGGCCGCTACATCCCGCCCTTCCTCGACTACATCGAGACCGCCGCGGTGACCGCCTCGACCACCGGCCTCCTGCCGACGCTGCTCGGCACCTCCGACTGGGTCGCCTACGCCGATCCGCTCTACTACCCGGCCGGGCAGAGCCTGCACGCCACGCCCTACCTCGTCCTCGATGCCGCCGCCGTCGTCGCGATCGGGCTCGCCGGCCTCGCGGGGGTGGGCCGCGCGCGCCGTCACCCCGAGACCAGGTTCCTCATCGGCTGCGTGCTGGCCGGAGCCGTCCTCGTCGGGATCGGCTACACCGGCGCGCTGGCCGGCTGGGGCGCCGAGGCCCGCCAGGACCTCGTCGACGGCGCGCTGGCCGCGGTGCGCAACAGCCACAAGTACGACGCGGTGCTCCGCCTCGGGCTCGCCGCCGGTGTCGTGCTCACCGTCGAGACCATCCTGTTCCGCGCCGAGCTGGCGCGCGCCTCCGGGACGGCCACGAAGGCCGCCCAGTGGCTCAGGAGGGTGTTCGTCATCGCCGTGGTGGCCGCGCTGGCCGGCCTGGCGGTGCCCTGGGTGCGCGGCCAGGTGCCGCCGCCCGGGTCGATCGAGAACGTCCCGGCCTTCTGGACCGACGCCGCCGACTACCTCTCCGAGAACGACGACGGCGGCGTCACGCTGGTGGTCCCGGCCGCCCGCTTCGGCGACTACCTGTGGGGCAGCACCCACGACGAGGTCCTGCAGCCCTACGCCGACTCCCGCTGGGCCGTACGCGGCGTGGTGCCGCTGGCCGAGCCCGGCAACGTCGTCTGGCTCGACCGGGTCACCGAGGAGATCGAGCGCGGCACGCCCAGCGCGGACCTCGCGCCGATGCTGGCCAAGGCCGGTGTGACCCGGCTGCTGGTGCGCAACGACCTGCACTGGGGCACCACCGGCGCCCCGCCGCCCTCCCTGGTGCACGCCACCCTCGCCCAGTCACCGGGCCTGACCCGGGCGGCGAGCTTCGGCGCCGAGTTCGGCAACACCACCTACCACCGCGAGATGGGCACCCGGGTCCTCGTCGACGGTGGACTGGCCGGGGAGTATCCCCCGATCGAGATCTACGAGGTCGACGAGGCCACCTCCGGCGGCACCCTGATCCCGGCCAGGACGACCGTGATGGGCGACCCCGGCGAGCCCGCCAGCGGGGCGCCGGCGGTGCTGACCGCCGACGACACCCGGACCTCCGCCGACGGTTCCGAGGAGAGCGCCGACGTCATCCTGACCGACGGCCAGCGGCGGCGTACGACCCTCTTCTCCGGCGTCCGCGCCAACTCCTCCGCGACCCGCACCGCCGAGGAGGGCGTCGACTCCGACCAGCCCGAGAGCTTCCACCGCTACCTGGCGGACCAGGAGCGGTGGCAGAGCACCATGGTCTGGCGTGGGGTCGAGGCCGTGGAGGCCTCCAGCTCGGCGGCGACACCGGAGGAGGTCCCGGTCGACCGCGGCCGGGCGCCCTCGGCTGCTCTGGACGGCGACCCCGACACCGCGTGGCGCACCGAGACCGGATGGGACCAGAACCCCGAGGGCGCCTGGTTCCGGGTGAGGTTCGAGGACGAGACCGACCTCGGCAAGGTCACCGTCACGATCCCTTCGAACGTCGTCGGGGTCGAGCGGCTCGAGCTCGTCGCCGGCGCCCAGATGCGCAAGGTCTACGCCCCGCAGCCGGGGGAGGAGGCGACGTACGACCTGACCGGGTTCAGCGCGCGCAACCTGACCATCACCGCGCGCGGAGCCACCGCCTACGGCCCCTGGGGGATCAGCGAGCTCGACATCGAGGGCGTCGACGCCCAGCGCCTGGTCGCGCTCCCGGTGCCGCCGCAGGACGCCACGATCCGCAAGATCCGGCTCGGTCGCGACGCCGATCGCAGCGGGTGCATCAGCCAGGACGGAGTGCTCTACTGCGAGCCGTTCCTGGCCGGCACCGGCGACGACGGAGACGACCTGGACCGGCTCATCACCCTCACCCGCGGGCAGTCGTTCGACGTCACCGGGACCGTGTCGCTGCGCCGCGACCATGCCTACGCCGCGGCCGCCGCCGAGCTCGCGGGTGTGGACATCACCGCACCGAGCAGCGGAGACATCGCCCAGTCGGCGCTCGCGATGGCCGACGGCGACGAGGGCACCTCGTGGCGCGCGCCGTCGACCGACCCGGCCGACATCACCCTCCACCTGCCCGAGCGGCAGCGGATCAGGTCGCTGCGGCTCCTGGTCAACGAGGCCGCCCCGGTCAGCATCCCCACCGAGGTCGAGATCACCGACCTGCGCCGTCCCAAGCGCACGGTGACCCGCGAGGTCGACGCCGACGGCGACGTCGCGGTGCCCAGCGGCTGGCGCACCGACCGGCTCCGGATCCGAATCACCGAGACCGACGCCGCCTACGACCAGCCTTCGAGCAGGGCCGACGCGACCGAGCTTCCCGCCGGCATCTCCGAGCTGGAGGTCAACGGCCGTCCGCTCGGCGACGGGACGCTCCGGGCCGGCTGCGCCGAGGGGCCCCACATCCGCGTGGGGGAGCGGGTGCTGCGTACGTCGGTCAACGGGTCGCTCGCCGACCTGCTGCGCGGCGGCGAGGTGCCCCTGAAGGTCTGCGGTACGGCTCCGATCAACCTGACCGCCGGTGAGAACACGCTGCTGGCTGATCCTGGCTCGATTGCCTCGGGCTCCGCTTCGGCAGTGAACGCCCTCCGCGTCGACAGCCTCGAGCTCAGTGCGGAGGTGATCGCGGACGCGGAGTCCCCGGAGGTGGTCGAGGTGGAGCGCGACGAGCGCGACGCCGCGGTCTCGGCGACGGTCTCCGCCGAGGCCTACGACCGCGTCCTCGTGCTCCCGCAGAACATCAACCCCGGCGCCACCGCGACGCTGGAGGGCAAGGTCCTGCGCGCCCAGCGGGTCGACGGCTGGCAGCAGGGCTGGATCGTGCCGGCCGGCACCGGGGGAGAGGTACGTTTCGGCTTCGCGCCCGAGGACACCTATCGTGCCGGGCTGCTCGCCGGTGCCGGAGGCGCGGCGCTGGTCCTGGCGCTCGCGCTGGTGACCTCATGGCGCCGCCGCGGCACCCCGCCCAGCCTGGAGCTGTTCCCGGTGGCCGCGCCGTGGCGCTGGTACGACGGCGGGGTGCTCGTCCTGGTCGCCGGTCTGCTCGCCGGCTGGTGGGGTGCCCTGGCAGCCGTGGTCGCCTGGCTGCTGCCGCGCGTGACCGGCCGCCGGCCGGGTCTCGTACGCCTCCTGGCCGCCGGGTCGGGAGCAGCGCTGCTCGCCGGCGCTCTGGCCGTCGAGATCCTCCCGACCGCCTGGGACCTGCCCTGGGACCCGCCCGCCTGGACGGCTCAGGCGCTCTCGCTGGTCGCGCTCGTGCTGGTCGCCGCGGCCGCCTCGGTGACACCGGGCTCGGAAGCAGGCTCGGAAGCAGGCTCGGAAGCAGGCTCAGCCTCGAGGCGCCGTTTCGGCCTGCGCCCGGAAGGACGCCAGCCGCGCAGCCGCATCACCCGGCGCTCGAAGAGGATGTAGGACAGCGCCGCGATCGGGATGGTGACCGCCAACGTCATCGCCAGCACCGTCCAGAAACGGTTGTTGAAGGTGCCGAACCCGAGCAGCTCCATGCCCATGAGCAGCACGAACATGTGGATCGAGAAGACCCCGTAGGAGATCTCGCCCAGCGCGCTGGGCACCGGACCGGCCAGCCAACGGCGTACGGGCCCGTCGAGCTCGGGCCCGAAGACCAGCGGGAAGATGACGCACACCGCGACCGCGCCGTAGAGGACGCACTTGAGCGCCGACTCGGCCGGTGTCGGCGCATCCACCAGCCCGGTCGGGCCGGTGATCGGCGTGCAGGCCGCCACGAAGAGCCCCAGCGCCAGCAGCCACCAGCCGGCCAGGTCGCGCGCTGCGG
>NZ_JBHVGB010000168.1:0-13590 GCF_042801335.1 Nocardioides sp. NPDC057577
CGTTAGAACGAGCCGACTCGGCGGGCTTTTCGGTCAGAACGAGCCGACTCGGCCTGACATCGCGTTACTGCGCGTCGCGCTCCTGAGCGGCGAGGGCGCGGGCGACCTCGTCACGTCCTTCGCGGACGTAGCGCTTGGCGGCGGGCTCGGCGGGGGAGGTCTCGAGCCACTTGTCGGCCTTCTCCAGGAGCTCGGTGGAGGCGGCCGGCTTGGGGAAGATGAACTCCAGCACCGTCGAGGCGCGGTGGGTGCCGAGGTGGTCCCAGAGGGTGTCGGCGGCCTCGAAGTAGCGGTCGATGAAGGGCGCCAGCACCTCGTCCTGGCCGCCGCGCTGGAACGAGAGCACGATCGAGCGGGCGGTCTCGTTGGCGACGTCGGTGCGGACGACGACCGAGTCCCAGGCCGCCTCCTTGGCCTCGGCGGTCGGCTGCGCGGCGCGGGCGGCGGCCGACTTCTCCTTGCCGGAGATGGTGTTGTCGCGCTCGAGCTCGGCGTCGATCTCGGCCTCGCCGAAGGTGCCCGAGGCGGCCAGGCCGGTGACCAGCGCCCAGCGCAGGTCCTGGTCGATGTCGAGACCGTCGAGGACCAGGTCGCCGGAGAGCAGCCCCTGGAGGTCGGCGATCGCGGCCTCGGAGCGGGCGGCCGCGGCGTACGTCCGGGCGAAGGTCAGCTGGTGGTCGCTGCTCGGGGCGGCGCTCTGCAGCAGACTCTTGAGACCGGTCTCCCAGCGCGCCTTGAGGGCGTCGCGGTTGGCCGGGGCCGAGAAGGAGCCGACGGCCTGGGCGGCGAAGACCGGGATCCGGGTGACGCCCCAGGCGTCGGTCTCCTGGCCGATGTTGGCGAGCACGAGCTCGACGAAGTCGCTGGCCCGCATCTCCGCGTCGCGGGTCATGTCCCAGGCGGCACCCCAGATCAGCGCGCGCGAGAGCGAGTCGTCCAGCCCGGAGAGCGACGACAGCGCGGTGGCCAGCGAGCGCTCGTCGAGCCGGATCTTGGCGTACGTCAGGTCGCCCTCGTTGAGCAGCAGCAGGTCGGGCTGCTTGACGCCGTCGAGCTGGGGAACCGAGGTCAGCTCACCGGTGACGTCGATCTCGAACGCGTCGCGGCGCACGAGCGCACCGTCGACGAGGTCGTAGAGGCCGAGGCCGATGCGGTGGCGACGGAGCGTCGGGTAGTCGGCCGCAGCCGACTGGCGCACGGCGAAGGAGGAGTACGAACCGTCCTCGGCCAGCTCGAACGACGGCGCCAGGGTGTTGACGCCGGCGGTCTGCAGCCACTCCTGGGCCCAGCCCTGGAGCTCACGACCGGAGGCGGCCTCGAGGTGGCGCAGCAGGTCCTTGAACTCGGAGTTCCCGTAGGCGAACTCCTTGAAGTAGGCCATCAGCCCCTCCAGGAACGGCTCCAGCCCGACCCACGCCACCAGCTGCTTCAGGACGGAGGCGCCCTTGGCGTAGGTGATCATGTCGAAGTTGACCTCGACGGCCTGCAGGTCGTAGTTGTCCGCGGCGATCGGGTGGGTGGTGGGCAGCTGGTCCTGACGGTAGCCGGTCTGCTTGCGCGCGTTGGTGAAGCCGGTCCAGGCGTCGGTGAACTCGGTCGCGTTGGCCTGGGCGTGGTAGCAGGCCCACTCGGCGAAGGACTCGTTGAGCCAGAGGTCGTCCCACCACTTCATGGTGACCAGGTCGCCGAACCACATGTGCGCCATCTCGTGCAGGATCACCGAGGCGCGGAAGTCGTAGAAGGAGCGCGGCTGCTTGGAGCGCGGCAGGTATTCGTCGCGCAGCGTCACGGCGCCGGCGTTCTCCATCGCGCCCATGTTGTATTCCGGCACGTAGAGCTGGTCGTACTTCCCGAAGGGGTAGGGGAAGTCGAAGGCGTCCTCGAAGAACTCGAAGCCCTGCTTGGTGATCTTCACGACCTCGTCGCGGTCGAGGTAGGGGACCAGCGACTGGCGGCAGTAGTGGCCCAGCGGGATCGTGCCGAACTTGCCCTCGTAGAGGTCCTGGACCTCGTGGTACTCACCGGCGATCAGCGCGGTGATGTAGGTCGACATCTTCTTGGTGGGCTCGAAGTCCCAGGTCGCGCGGCCGTCGCCGAGCGGCTTCGGCTCGGGCGTCACGGCGTTGGAGACGACCTTCCAGCCCTCGGGGGCGGTCACGTGGAAGGTGAAGACGGACTTGAGGTCGGGCTGCTCGAAGGTGGTGTAGACGCGGCGTGCGTCGGGGACCTCGAACTGGGAGTAGAGGTAGACGCGGTCGTCGGCGGGGTCGACGAAGCGGTGCAGGCCCTCGCCGGTGTGCGAGTAGGCGCAGTCGGCCTTGACGACGAGCACGTTCTCGGCCGCGAGGCCGTCCAGCTGGATCCGGGAGTCCTGGTACGCCACCGTGGGGTCGAGCGCCACGCCGTTGAGGGTGATCTCGTGGACCGTCGCACCGACCAGATCGGCGAAGGTCGAGGCACCGGCCTCGGTGGAGGTGAAGGTGATCGTCGTCGTCGAACCGAAGGTCTCAGCACCCGTGGTGAGGTCGAGATCGATGTCGTACGAGAGGACGTCGAGGAGGGCGGCCCTAGCGGTGGCTTCGGCGCGCGTCAGATTGGTTCCAGGCATGGCTGGATCCTCTCATTCTGCTCGGATTTCGAGACATTTATATCGCCGTTGTTGCCCGTTCTTGGGAGTCGCTGAGCGTGGAAAGTAAAAATACAGTGTTGTAATTCCGACACACCGGTATCAATGGTTGACAACTTTCTCTAGGGTGCTCATGTGCCCCTCAAGTCACAGAAACACCAGTATTCACAGGAGTCGCGCCAGGTGGGGAAGCCTGGCGGGGCGCTGCGCCGGACCTTGGTCACCGGCGCGGTTCTGCTGCTCGTCGGCCTCGGTGTGCAAGGCATCCCCAAGTTGGCATCACCGGCGCACGCGGGCTCGATCACGCTCTGCTCCGGCTTCTCGGACTGCCGCAGCAAGGGCTACTCCACCGGCGGCTACGAAAGTGCCTGGGGAAGCATGTACTGGCGCATGTACGCCGGTCGGAACTGCACCAACTACGTCGCGTACAAGCTCATCAAGACTGGCCTGCCGAACGCTCGCCCCTGGTCGGGCGAAGGCAACGCCACCAACTGGGGCGTTGCGCTGAGCAGGCTGACGAACCGGACGCCGACCGTCGGCTCGGTCGCCTGGTGGCACTCCTCGCACCCGAGCGCGAGCCGCTTCGGGCACGTCGCCATCGTCGAGAAGGTCGGCGCGGACACGATCACGATCTCGGAGTCCAACTACGGCAGCGACATCAGCTGGCGCCGGATCGGCAAGGACTCGGTGAACTACCCGACCGGGTTCATCCACATCAACGACAAGGGGACGCCGTCGACGAAGCGCCTCTCGGTCACCAAGCGACCCACGGTCGAGGGCACGGCGCAGGTCGGCAAGGCGGTCACCGTCAACACCGGCTCGTGGAGCCCGAACCCGAACAAGATCCGCTACCAGTGGATCGTGAACAAGAAGCCGATCCCTGGTGCGACCAACAAGACCTTCCGCATCCCCGGCCACCTCGCCGGCAAGCAGATCGCGGCGGTGCTCACCGGCACCCGCCGGGACTACAGCGGGGCCAAGACGATGAGCCAGATCCTGCCGCCGATCGAGCAGGGCACGTTTAAGGTCCTGGCGCAGCCGAAGATCAGCGGCACCCAGAAGGTCGGCTCGACGGTCTCCGTCGGCGGAGCGGACTACGAGCCGTCGGCCAAGATCGGCGAGGTCAGGTGGTACGCCGACAAGACCCTGATCGCGCGCAGCAAGTCCCGCTTCCTGAAGGTGCCCGCAACGGCGTCCGGGAAGAGGATCGGCGCGGTCGTCGTCGGTGTCCAGGAGGGCTACCGCCCGAAGCAGTCGTACGCCTTCGCCAGCACCCTCGTCGGTGGCGGCAAGGCGCCGCAGCAGCCGGCCGAGCCGCCGAGCGGCGGTGAGCTGTCGCAGACCGCCGCCGGCTTCGTGAAGGGCGGCACCCGTCTCGGCGGCCTGATGCAGGTCGACCCGGGCAGCTTCAGCGAGGCGGTCGACCTCTCCTACCAGTGGACGCGGGAAGGCACGCCGATCTCCGGTGCGACGACCGAGAAGTACCGTCCGACCGAGGCCGACGTCAGCCACCGCCTCAGTGTCACCGTGGTTGCTCGGTCCAGCAGCGGGGAGACGTTGAGCAAGACGTACGGCCCCAGCGGCCGGGTCCGCGTCAAGCCGACCGTCAAGGTCACCGCGACCGGCGGCTCCCGGGAGGCGGAGGTGGCCGTCAAGGTCACCGCGCCGGGCTACCTGCCCACCGGGACGGTCAAGATCACGACCAACGGCGGACGTACGGTCACCAAGTCGCTCAGCGGCGGGGCGGCGGGCGTCACGTTCGTCAAGCTCCCCGCAGGTGAGTACGCCGTCACTGCTGCCTACAGCGGCGACGAGGTCGCCTACTGGGCCAGCGGGGGTGACTTCACCACCGTCAGGTGACAACCGTCCAGCAACGAGTGTGTGCCGGAGCGAATGATCGCTCCGGCACACACTGCTGTGCTGCGCGCGTCAGGCGCCGATGGCGATGACGGGCTTCTTGGTGGGGTCGAGAAGGCTGAAGTACTCCTTCATCATCCAGCGCGGGACGCTGACGCAGCCACCGGTCGCACCGGAGCCGTTGACGTGCAGGAAGATCCCGGCGCCGCGGTAGCGGACGGGGTTGTCGTAGTTGTACTTGACGACCACCGCGTACTCGTACTGCGTCGGGTAGGCCGCCAGCCGCTCGGAGCTGTTCACGTCGCTGGCGGGCAGCGAGTAGCGGAAGCCGCCCTGGGACTTGAGGCGGTAGCGGTTGTAGTAGGCCGAGTTGTTGTCCTGGACCCAGTAGGACTCGCTGGTGATCTTGGTGTGGGCCAGCTTCTGGGTGCTCGCCTTGGCGTGGGTGCCGAAGGTGGACATCAGGCTGAAGGTGCCCATCGGGGTGGTGCTCGTGCCCTGCTTGCGCTGGTCACGCGCCACGAGCCCGCCGGAGCCGATGCGCCCCTTGGTGGTCATGAACTTCTGGGTCCACTTCCCGTCGGCCTTCACCCAGAACCGGACGTTGGCGTACGTCCCGGACGAGCGGTTGACGGTGACGACCTGCGTGCCGCCGTAGGGGACGGCGACCGAGACGCCGTCGAGGACGACTGTCGTCGCGGCGTCCGCGTTCGAGGGCAGCAGCGAGAACATGGCAGCGGCGGTCGCAACGACGGCGACGACACCGCCGACCAAGCCTGTTCTCCGGTCGATCGAGAGTCTCACGAGACCTCTCTCCTTCGTGGGGATGGATCCGATCCGAGCGATCGGACCGCGGAAGCCTAGTGGGGTATGTAAGCGTTTACCCGGGAGTAGCGGTAACGAGTTCGAAACAAAATCGCTCCGGCCGCCGCCGGGATCAGGCGGCCTGCTCGAGGTTGAGCACCTCATCCGTGGTGGCGAGGATCTGCCGGAACTTCTGGATCCGCTTCTCGCCGGCCGTGCGGAGAAGGCAAACCCGCTGATCCGGAGTCTGCGGGAAACTGGAGGACTTCCTGCGAACCGCGTGACCAAGGGCCAAGCTAGGGTGGCGGGTTGGGAAGAAGGAAAGGCTCTCGGGAATTTTGTTCGTGGCGGCCAGATCGGCGGTGACATATTCCGCAACGGGGACGATCTGCTGCCGGATGTCGATGGAAGAACATGGCATGAGGCGGACATTGTTCTGACAGACGCGATGAAGCGTTCAAAGCAGTCTGGAACCCGCCTTTATGCTCTAGGGGCGGACTCGCGTACGTCGCGAATTACCATTATGCGTCCTTTTATCAGTTGCCAAATTGGAAGTAGTGAGATGGAAGTTGTGGTCGAAGGTGATCAGATTGTCGATGTAGATAAACTGCATCGTGTCCTGGCTGAGGCTCTAGACTTCGGGCCGTACTATGGTCGAAATATGTCAGCGCTGTGGGATCGACTAACGACTGACGTTGAGCGCCCGGTCGATCTGGTTTGGCGTCACTCTGAGCAAAGTCGACGTGCAATCGGGGAAGAAGCCTATCGGCGAATAAGGTCCCTCCTCCTGGAGGTGGAAGAGATGGATCTTGCGCGGCCAGAAGGTCGTCGATTCACTGTACGTTTCGAGTAAAGGGTCTCTTCACAAATGCCGGGTGTCGACGCGGAGGTCGACGGAGGCTTGACTCTCCTTCAGAATGCGATCGCCTGATGAATCCTGACGACCTGACCGACCTTTCAGTGATCAATTACGGCGATCACCAGTGGGATCAGGTCGAACTGAACATCGGTGCGATCGATAGTCCGTCTTCCGCCGTTCTTGCTGTCGAATTTCACGGGTGGCTTGATCCAGATGACCTCGATGAGCATCATCCACTCAGGTTTGACGAGACAGTAAGAATGGGCGTCACGGTCATTGTTGCTCGGCGATTCGATGCGGCTGCAAACCAGTGGTATCAATTCCCGCGATGCGTTCTGATCGGGGAGATGGACCCTCTGCGCGTGTGGAATTACGTCGTCGACGATCGAGGCGAGCCAGAGGTGGTGTCCTTGGAAGCGGGGGTTATGGCCGTCCTTGCTTATGAGGACGCGGTCCGCTTTGAAGATCTCAAGGAGGGCCCGGAATTCCTAGCTATCCTAGACGACCTACTTCGAGGAAGCAGGCCGGGAGGCCAGCAAGTCGCAGCTCGAATGGTTGAAAGAATCGGCGTCATCAACGGCCAAGACAACTCATGTAAGGTATTGGTCCAGCGCAACAACAATGGAGAAATCTCGGCGGCATTCATTAACCTGGAACCGGTGGAAGAATGGTTTCATCACCAATGAGCTCTACGGGATCAACCTTGGTATTCATACCCGGAACGGCCAACCAGTGCCGCTCGGCCGATTGCGACTGGAGTGAAAGGGAGTCATGGATGGGTCTTGCACAATTGATCCAGGTCGAGGACGCTCGGGAAAGAACCTTTGACTGGTCCACCATCGCTGAAGGGTGGCGGGTGCATCCGCCTGAGGACTACGTACAGTTCATGCGAGAGGTCGGTCCAGGGGAGTTTGGCGGGTACCTCGATGTAATGGCTCCCACGGACAACCTCGACGCTGGGCGAGGTATCGACCCCGGAACTCTCGCCGGCATGGATGTGTTTGCCATGGCAACCGAGACGCAAGATGCCCAACATGACTGGGACGATCCTACGATTCCTAGGGACTATCAGATCGCATCTATGTCGACCCGACTCATGTGCTGGGCCGTGTCGACCGACGCGAACCGCTACTGTTTCGATCTGTCTGACTCGGCGTGGCCCATTTTCGTGTACGACCGTGGATTCGATATGTGGTCTGCGTACGACTTGTCGTTCACCGAATTCGTTGCTGGCCTGATCCAGGACTCGATCCCGAACTACGCTGGTTATCGGGTGGCGAGCCACCTGGGCTGGGAGATCCCTGTGACCTACAAGGTTCACGAGCGCGATCGCTCGTAGGTCGGTGCGTGCCAAGTTTCGCGCCGAAGCGCGGGACCGCGGATTGTGGACACTTCTCAGATCAGTTGAGGTTGGCTTGGTCTGCCGCCGATGAGGAGCACGAGTAGTCGGGGTTCGATCCGGGCTAGCCTGTGGAGCTCAGCCATGTCGACTGCCGGTGTCCACATGGGAGAGACCGTTCACAGCACGAAGAGATAGCAGCGTTGGCGAGCTGGATCGGCGTCATCGACTGATCAGACTTGGGCGCACGAGCCGCTGTGAAGGCGGCGTGGAACAGATCCTTCGGAGCGGTGGTTGAGTGTCGATATGACGCAGACCACCCCCGCTTCCGAGAAGACCTCCGCCGACTTCTGGTTCGACCCTGCCTGTCCGTTCGCCTGGATCACCTCGCGCTGGATCCTCGAGGTCGAGAAGGTGCGCGACGTCGAGGTGACCTGGCACATCATGAGCCTGGCGTACCTGAACCAGGACAAGGACATCCCCGAGGACTACCGGAAGATGCTCGCGACCGCGTGGGGCCCGGTGCGGGTCTGCATGGCGGTGCAGGACGAGTACGGTCAGGAGAAGCTCGCCGAGCTCTACACAGCGCTCGGCACCCGCCGCCACGTCGAGGGTCGTGACTTCGACCGCGTTCTGATCGAGGAGGCGCTGGCTTCGGTCGGGCTGCCGGTCGAGCTGGCCGACGCGATGGACGACTCCGGGTTCGACGAGGCCATCGCGAAGTCCCACCACGAGGGCATGGACCAGGTGGGCAACGACGTCGGCACCCCGACGATCGCGATGAACGGCTCGGCCTTCTTCGGTCCGGTCATCTCCAAGGCACCCAAGGGCGAGGAGGCCGGCAAGCTCTGGGACGGGTTCCAGCTGATCACCGCCTACCCCTACGTGTACGAGCTCAAGCGCGCCCGGGTCCACGACCTCGACTTCAGCTGAGGCCGGAAGCGAGGCGCCCGATTTGAGGTCGCCGTCGGGTCCGGCCGGTGGGACCATCGGGTATGACCCCGACCGTATTGCGCCGTCCGCTGGCGCTGACCCTGTCGCTGGCCGCCATCGTGGCCGGCTCGGCCGCCTGCGGCGGCAGTGCATCCTCGGGTGAGGAGAAGTCGTACGCCGACGAGTCTCCGAAGAAGATCCTCGCCGACGCGAAGGCGTCGATGAGCTCGCTGAAGTCGGTCCACCTCTCGGGGGCCGGCCTCGACAATGGCGATGAGATGAAGATCGACATGACCGTCTCCACGGCGGGCGACTGCACCGGCACCATCGGTACGCCCGACGGGGAGATGACCCTGCTCGTCGTCGGCGGCAAGGCGTGGTTCAAGGCCGACCGGGCGTTCTGGGAGGCCAATGCCGGTGGCGACGCCGACGCCATCCTCGAGATGGTGGGCAAGAAGTGGGTCGTCGGTGGCGACGACCTCGGCGACCTCACCGAACTGTGCGACTGGGACGAGCTCTCCGACGAGTTCCTCGAGCTCCTGGTCCCCAGCACCATCGAGGGCCTGACGATCAAGAAGTCGAAGGACCAGGTCGACGGGCAGCCCGTGATCAAGCTCGAGGACCGCAGCAGCGAGCAGGGCACGATCTACGTTCAGGCCGAGGAGCCCCACTACGTCGTCAAGGTGGCCAACACCGGCAAGGAAGCGGGCGACGTGACCTTCAGCGCCTTCGACGGTCCCACGGAGATCGTCGCACCGAAGCCCCGCCAGCAGATCGACTTCGAGAACATGCAGTAGTCGAGCATTTGGCAGTGACGGGTCTGCACGCGAAGACGTACGTTGGCTGCATGGCGACAACTGACGAGGCGGGAATCCTCTCCAGAGCGTTGGACCAGACCGGCGACCTGCTCGACCGGGTGCACGCCGAGACCGTCTCGCGGCCGACGCCGTGCCGGCAGTGGGACGTCGGCGCCCTGGCCGACCACGTGATCGCCGACAGCACCAACTTCGTCACGATGCTTCGTGGCGGTGAACCCGACTGGGGTGCGCCCGCGCCGCACGTGCGGGAGAGCTGGGGGCCGGCGTTCAAGGTCGGTGCCGACGACGTGCTGCACGCGTGGGACCAGGGTCCCGGCACCGACGGCTGGGAGGGTGGCGCGGTGGTGCCGGTCGGCCTGCTCGTCGCCGAGTACGCCACCCACTCCTGGGACCTCGCGCAGGCGCTCGACGTCCCGACCTCCGAGCTCGATTCGGAGGTGGCCGAGGTCGGGCTGGCCTTCATGAAGGCGACGCTGAAGCCGGAGATGCGCACGGGTGCCTTCGACGCCGAGGTGACGGCTCCCGAGGGTGCCGGGGCGTACGAGCGGCTGGCTGCTTTCGCGGGACGCACGCTCGCCTGACACCATGGTCGTGTGGTTGACCAGATGGGAGTGTTCGCGCTCCAGCGCGCACTGACGCAGGCAGCAGAGCTTCTCGACACCGTCACGGCGGAGGATCTGACCCGGCCGACGCCGTGTCCCGAGTGGGACCTGCGCAAGCTGGCCAACCACATGATCGCCCAGCCCCGGGTCTTCGTGACGATGCTCCAGGGCTCGCCGCCGGGATGGGACGGGCGCGAGGACTACGCGGTCAACCTCGGTGAGGAGCTGCGTACGCGCGGCAACGCACTGATCAACCTGTGGCGTGAGGTCGGCCCCGACGACATGGTGATGATCGACCCCGACTGGCAGTCGACCGAGATCGCGGTCCACACCTGGGACCTGTGCGCTTCCC
The DNA here is from genome assembly GCF_042801335.1 of Nocardioides sp. NPDC057577. NCBI lineage: Bacteria > Bacillati > Actinomycetota > Actinomycetes > Propionibacteriales > Nocardioidaceae > Nocardioides > Nocardioides sp. NPDC057577. The sequence continues at coordinate 10,191 of NZ_JBHVGB010000168.1, forward strand.
TGGGGCGTTCGACGGACGGTCTCGACGAGGCGGTCGCCCAGCGGGCGGTCGTCGCGATGGACCGCATCCTCGGGCCGGAGCGCAAGGGGCGGGCATTCGCCAACGCGCTCTCGGCGCCGGACGGTTCGGGTGCCTACGACCACTTGGCTGCGTACGCCGGCCGGCCGGTGCCGTTCGTTCCAGCCGGGTCGCATTAGTCACAGAGGTCCCAAACGACACACCGAACACATGCGTTTGCGGCATGTCGGGGCGTTGATTCTCCAAAATCAAGGGTATGGCCAGCTTCCCCCGCGTCGTCACCGTGACCCTGACCGCTGTCGTCCTCGGCGCGTCGATGCTCGTGCCTGCCCTCGGTTCGGCGATCGATCCGGCGGCCGCCCAGGGTGACCAGGACGGTCAGCTGATCAAGCTGCCTCGTCTCGAGGACGGCATCGCCACCCGTGACGTGAAGCTCCCCCCGCGGCTGACCGAGCGGTCCGCCGCAGCGGCCTCGACGGAGAAGCTGAACACGACGACCTTCTCGATGGTCGGGGTCTCCTGGAGCGGGTCGGAGACTCCCCAGGTCGAGGTCCGGGTGAGCAAGTCGGACCGGTGGCGCGAGTGGCAGGAGCTGCCGCTGCAGGAGGACCTGCCTGACGGCGCCGAGGAGGCCGTCGCCGCCCGCGGCAAGGTCGAGCGCCGAGGCACCCAGCCGGTGTGGACCGGCCGGGCCAGCGGCGTGCAGGTGCGGGTCGAGGGAGCGCAGCCCAAGGACCTGAAGCTGACCTTGATCAACACCGGGCCGCAGGAGGACGTCAAGGCTCCGAAGCGGGAGGCCGACGACATCGGCTACGGCAGTGCCGGCGACGGGAACGGCGTCAACGGCCGGGTCGCGCGGTCGAAGCCGCGATGGGCGCCGAAGCCGGTGATCTTCACCCGGAAGCAGTGGGGTGCCAATAACTCCTGGCGCAACGGCCGCCCGGAGTACAACAGCTCGCTCAAGCAGGTCCACATCCACCACACCGCCACGAGCAACAACTACTCCAAGGGCGACGTGCCGGGGATCATCCGCGGCATCTACAGCTATCACACCAGGTCACTGGGGTGGTTCGACATCGCCTACAACTTCCTCATCGACAAGTACGGCCGCGCTTGGGAGGGTCGCTCCGGTGGCATCGACCGGCTCGTCAAGGGCGCGCACACGCGTGGCTTCAACCACCAGTCGATGGGCATCGCCCTGATCGGCAACTTCGAGAAGGTACGTCCCTCCGACGACGCTCTCATCAAGACCGAGCGGATGGCGGCGTGGAAGCTCGACATGGCCGGCCGCGACGCGCGCGGCACGCTCGAGACGATCTCGCAGGGCAGCGACCGGTTCCCGGCCGGCCGCAGGGTCCGGGTCTGGGTCATCGACGGCCACTTCCACACCAACGAGACCTCCTGCCCCGGCGCCCAGCTCGCCAAGTGGCTGCCGTGGATCCGGAAGTACGCCTACCAGCGCGACCAGATGTTCAACTGAGGCGTCGGCCGCTGCTGGCCCGTCGAATCAAACCTATGGCGTCCGCTCACTAGGATGCTGCCCATGAGCAACGTTCTGTCCGCAGTCGCCTGGCCGTACGCAAACGGCCCGCGCCACATCGGCCATGTCGCCGGTTTCGGCGTGCCCTCCGACGTCTTCAGTCGGTACATGCGGATGGCGGGCCACGACGTGCTCATGGTCTCCGGCTCCGACGAGCACGGCACCCCGATCCTGATCGCCGCCGACGAGGCCGGCGTGACTCCCCAGGAGCTCGTCGACAAGAACCACCGGATCATCGTCGAGGACCTGACCTCGCTCGGCCTGACGTACGACCTCTACACCCGCACCACCTCGGCCAACCACCACGCGGTGGTGCAGGAGCTCTTCCTCGGGGTCTACAACAACGGCTACTTCGTCGAGCAGACCTCCAAGGGCGCGATCTCCCCGTCGACCGGCCGGACCCTGCCCGACCGCTACATCGAGGGCACCTGCCCGATCTGCGGGGCCGACGGCGCGCGTGGTGACCAGTGCGACAACTGCGGCAACCAGCTCGACCCGGACCAGCTGATCAACCCGGTCTCCAAGATCAACGGCGAGACCCCGGAGTTCGTCGAGACGCAGCACTTCTTCCTCGACCTGCCCGCCCTGGCTGACGCGCTGCACGCGTTCCTCGACGACCGTGAGCAGACCGGCCTGTGGCGTCCCAACGTCATCCGGTTCAGCCAGAACATCCTCAAGGAGATCCGCCCGCGCGCGATGACGCGCGACATCGACTGGGGCATCAAGGTGCCGCTGGACGGCTGGCGCGAGAACCCGACCAAGCGGATGTACGTCTGGTTCGACGCGGTCATCGGCTACCTGTCCGCCTCGATCGAGTGGGCCAGGCGCTCCGGCTCGCCCGGGGCCTGGCGCGACTGGTGGAACGACCCGGACGCGCTGTCCTACTACTTCATGGGCAAGGACAACATCGTCTTCCACTCCCAGATCTGGCCGGCCGAGCTGATCGCCTACAACGGTGGCGGCTCGAAGGGTGGCGAGCCTGGGGAGTACGGCACGCTCAACCTGCCGACCGAGGTCGTCTCCAGCGAGTATCTGACGATGGAGGGCAAGAAGTTCTCCTCGTCGAAGAAGATCGTGATCTACGTACGCGACCTGCTCTCGCGCTACCAGCCCGACGCGTTCCGCTACTTCGTGGCCGCCGCCGGCCCGGAGTCGAACGACTCCGACTTCACGTGGGCCGAGTTCGTGCGGCGTACGAACGACGAGCTCGTCGCCGGCTGGGGCAACCTGGTCAACCGCACCGCCACCCTGATCGCGAAGAACTTCGGCGAGCTGCCCGCCGCCGGGACGCTGACCGAGGCCGACCAGGCGATCCTGGACACCGTCGGCGCCGCGTTCGGCACGGTGGGTGACCTGATCGGCCGCCACCGGCAGAAGCAGGCGATCGGCGAGGCGATGCGCGCGGTCGGCGAGGTCAACAAGTACGTCACCGACCTCGAGCCGTGGAAGCTGGCCAAGGACCCGTCGGATCGCGAGCGGCTCGGCACCGTGCTGCACGTGATGGCCCAGTGCGTCGCCGACCTCAACCTGATCCTGTCCCCGTTCCTGCCGTTCTCCGCCAACGAGATCGACAAGGCCCTCGGCGGCAAGGGCGAGGTGGCCCCGATGCCCCGCATCGAGGAGGCCGAGGACCTCGACACCGGCAAGCCCTACCCGATCATCACCGGCGACTACGCCGGCGCGCCCACCTGGGAGCGCCACCCGATCGTTGTCGGCACCCCGATCGCCAAGCCCACCCCGGTCTTCCAGAAGCTGGACACCGCGATCATCGACGAGGAGCTCGACCGGCTGGGTATCAAGCCGGAGTAGCGACTAGGTCGAAGTTCGCAGTCACCCGGTGAC
>NZ_JBHVGB010000169.1:0-13548 GCF_042801335.1 Nocardioides sp. NPDC057577
GCGGATAGGGCGAGTAGTCCTACGAACGACGTGTTACACGAGTTCGGCGGCCCGAGAATGAGCAACAGGCGCCACCCCCGCAACGGGGATGGCGCCTGCCGTGAGTTGGTGCAGCCGGTGCTCAGCGACCGCCGTCGACGTCGACGAAGTCGACCCGCGCGCCGCCCTTGCCGGCCAGCGCTGAGATGACCGTACGGAACGCGGTGGCGGTGCGGCCGCCGCGGCCGATCACCTTGCCGAGGTCGTCGGGGTGGACCCGGACCTCGAGGACGGAGCCGCGACGAAGCTGCTTGTCGCGCACGCTCACCTCGTCGGGGTTGTCGACGACTCCTCGGACGAGGTGCTCGAGAGCTTCGGCGAGCATGCTGCTCAGGCCTCGGCCTCAGCGGCCGGGGTCTCCTCGGCCTTGGGCTCCTCGGCCTTGGGCTCCTCAGCCTTGGGCTCCTCGGCCTTCGGCTCCTCAGCCTTGGGCTCCTCAGCCTTCTTGGCGGCCTTCTTCGTGACGGCCTCAGAACCAGCCGAAGCGTGCGCCTCGGCGAGAGCCTTGTTGAAGAGCTCGAGCTTGTCGGGCTTCGGCGGGGCGACCCGCAGGGTGCCCTCGGTGCCCGGGAGGCCCTTGAACTTCTGCCAGTCGCCGGTCACCTTGAGGATCGCCTCGAGAGCCGGGGTCGGCTGGGCGCCGACGCCGAGCCAGTACTGGGCGCGCTCGGAGTCGACCTGGATGAAGCTCGGCTCCTCCTTGGGACGGTAGAGACCGATCTCCTCGATGACAGCGCCGTCGCGCTTCTTGCGCGAGTCGACGATGACGATGCGGTACTGCGGAACCCGGATCTTGCCCAGGCGCTTCAAGCGGATCTTGACAGCCACTGTTGGTGGTATTCCTTTGGAATCGAATATGGGTGAAGAGGCCCGTGTCGGTGTGGGGACACCCGTCAGGCAACTTCGGCGGGCACTGTTGCGCTGGGTGAGAGGGTCCCTGCGCACAGGACACGCGCTCCAGTTTGCCAGACCTGCAGGTCGGGAAGAAATTCCCGTACGCAGCGCGCGACCGCCCCACCCGCCAGCTCCTCGCTGACGAAAACCACGTCCATGACGCCGCGATGCCCTGGATACTCTGCCGCATGTCCCATCGGGATACCCCCACCCCTTTCACTCCATACCCACGGCCCTCCTCACCTCAGGGGACGCCCGAGGTCTTCCCTTCGGCCAAGGCCGTGGGCGGCGTCGTCGGCCTCGCGGTCCTGGTCGGCGGGCTGGCCCTCTTCCTGAGCTTGTTCCTTCCGTTCGTCACGGCGGAGCCCATTCGGGCGAGCATCCCGATCGACGGCGCACCGCACGATGTCCTTATCGAGCCAGGTATGGACGCGCTCCTCACCCTCCCCAGCAGGGACGCCCCCGGGAACGAACCGTGGTTCCGGTCCTGGGACGCGTCCTGCACGATCGTCGACTCCTCGCGAGGCTCGATCCAACTGTCGCCGAAGCCGACCCAAGCGGGATGGTCCGAGGAGACGGGCGACTACATCGCCTTCCATTTCGACGCCGGGTCCGGGCGCCTTCGGGTCACGTGCACGTCACCGGTGAGCGAGGACCGCCCGGCTCGGGTCACGCCGGCACAGGGTAGCTACGGCCCGCAGCTAGCGCTGGACAACGGGTTCGGGATGCTCTGCGGCGTGGCGCTGATCTTCGCCGGATTCGTCCTGTCCGCCGCCATGCTCATCGACTGGGTCAGCGCCCGGCGCGATCGGCGGCTGTTCGCATCCAGCCGCTCTGTCTAGTGGACGACTCCCCTGAGAACCACGGCGGCCGGCCGGGCGAGGACGGTGAGGTCGTCGAGGGGGTTGGTGTCGTAGACGACGAAGTCGGCGGGGTCACCCTCGGCGAGGCCGGGGTTGTGGCCGAGCCACTCCCGGGCGCGCCAGGATGCGGCACCGAGGACGACGTCGGCCGGAAGGCCGAGCCGGTGCATGGCGAGGACCTCGACCGGGAGTACGCCGTGCAGCTGGTCGCCGGCGCCGTCGGATCCCGCGTAGAGGGCCACGCCCGCCTCGTAGGCGCTCATGATCGTCTCGCGACGGCGCGCGTAGAGGTCCTCTATGGTGGCGGCGTACGTCGGGAACTTGGGTGCCGCGGCCGCGGCCAGGTCGGGGAAGATCTCCAGCTGGGCGACGGTGGGGACCAGTGCGGTGCCCTGCTCGGCCATGGCCTCGACGAGGTCCGTGGTCAACCCGGTGCCGTGCTCGATGCAGTCGATCCCGGCCTCGATCAGGCCGGGCAGGACCTCGTGACCGAAGCAGTGCGCCGTGACCCGTGCGTCGTTGTCATGGGCGACCTTGATCGCCTCGGCGAACGACTCCTCCGGAAAGGAGGGCTTCAGGTCGCCCTCGGCCCGGTCGATCCAGTCGCCGACGAGCTTGACCCAGCCGTCCCCGGAGCGGGCCTGCCGCTCGACGGCCTCGGCCAGACCGTCGGGCTCGACCTCGTCGGCGTAGTTGCGCATGTAGCGCTTCGTACGTCCGATGTGGCGACCGGCGCGGATCAGCCGGGGCAGGTCGTCGCGGGACTGGACCCAGCGGGTGTCGGCGGCGGAGCCGGCGTCGCGCAGGAGCAGTGCACCGGCGTCACGGTCGGCGATCGCCTGGGCCTCGGCGGTCTCGGCGTCGACCGCACCGTCGGGCCCGAGCCCGATGTGGCAGTGGGCGTCGACGAGGCCGGGGACGATCCAGCCCGAGGCGCCGGTCTCCGCCCCCGACGGCCGCTCGTAGGTGATGCGGCCGTCGAGGACGTAGAGGTCCCGCACCTCTCCATCGGGAAGGACCGGGCCGGAGAAGCGCAGAGCAGTCATGTGACGCAGGTTACCTAGTTGCGCGGCACCTTCACCCCGGCGGCCTCGAGGATCGGGAAGTGCTGAGCGAGCGGGATGACCTGGCCGGTGACGACGTTGCTCTCGTCCCACCCGATGGAGGTCGGTACGCCGACGAGCTCACCGTCGTCGTTGACCGCGGCGCCACCGGAGTTGCCGCTGGAGATCCGGGCGGTGACGTCGAAGACGGCCCGCTCCTCGCCCTCGAAGGAGAGGATCGTCGCGACGTTGCCCTCGGCGACGGTCGGCGGCTGGAAGAGCACGCCCTCCTTGTCCGCGAAGCTCTCCTTCGGCAGCATCGGGAAGCCGATCGTGGCGATGAAGTCGCCGCGGTCGACGGCGTTGGAGTCGCCGAGCGAGATCGTCGGCAGGTCCAGCGAGGACGGGTTCACCGGGTTGCCCTCGCCGTCGGCGATGATCTGCACGACCGCGCTGTCGACCTCGCCGTCGGACTGGATGACCTTGGCGATGTAGTCGGGCTCGCCGACCTTGTAGCCCTCGGCCGGGTCGGTCAGGTGGATGTTGACGACCTCGGGCGAGACCTCGCCCTTGGCGGCATACTCCGGGATCTTCGCCGGGTCGGCGACGTGGGCGTTGGTGAGGATCTTGCCGTCCTCGGTGACGATCGACCCGGATCCCATCGCGATGGTGTCCTCGGTCGGCGCGTAGGTGATCCAGACGGCGGCCCGCTGCGCGCTGTTGAGCTCGTCCTTGGTCAGACCGGTGTCCTGGGCGGCCGGGTCGCCGCCGGGCACCACGAACATCGCGATCACCAGTCCGATGACCACGACCGCGGCCGCGGCCCCGATCCCGCCCCACAGCAGCAGCTTGTTGCGGCGCTTGGCGGCGGCCCGGGCGACCTCGACCTCGGCGGCGTAGATCGGGATGACCTTGAGGATCTCGCCGGCGACCGGGTGACCGAGGCGGATCTCGGTCTCCTCGTCGATCTGCTCCCGGACCAACGGCTTCCCCTTGAGGAACGACCCTGTCTGGGAGCCGTTCTCGAAGGTCCAGCCGCCTGGGGTCGCCACCAACCGGGCGTGCTGGCGGGAGACACCCTGGTCCTCCAGCACGACCGAGTTGTCTGCCGCACGGCCGATGGTGACCGTGACCGGGTGGCGGAAGCGGTGCTCCTTGCCCTCGGCGACCAGCAGCAGGTCCGGGCCGGTCGGCGGGGCCGGCGGCTGACCGGGAGCGGTCGGGCGGGCCATCCCGGGAGCGATCGTCATCTCGGAGATGTCCTGGGTCGCCGAGGGCGCCGGGGGCGCGGGCGGCAGGTTGCCGGGCGGGGGCGGAGCCGCCGGAGCCGCTCCGGAGGGCGGAGCCGCCGTGGCGCCCGCCATCGCCGGCGGAGGCGGCGGAGCCGGCGCCTGAGCACGCGGAGCACCCGCCGCTACCGGCGCGTCGTCGAGCGTGACCGTGATCGTCGAGCCCGGCCCCGCCGGGCCGAGCTGGATCTCGGTCGCACCGGTCAACGGCACCTCGGTGACGCGGCTGCCGGAGACGTACGTCCCTCCGGCGGAGCCGACGTCGACCAGCTTCCACCCGGACGGGTCCGGGCGCAGCTCCGCATGAGCGCGGGAGACGGAGGATGACGAGAGCACCACGTCGGCATCGATCGAACGCCCTATTCGGACGATCTTGTCGGGCGGGAAGCTGAGCGCTCGTCCCGATACGTCTACGCGAAGCGTCTGCATGCACGAATCATGCACCGAAATGGCCCGATCCAAGCGTCGCGAATCGAAGATTCGCACAACTCGGATCGGGCCTTTTCGCTATCGGTGCGTCTTCAGGCCGTGTCCGTACGCAAACAGCGGGTCATAGTCGGAATCGCCGATGTTGATCGGCTCCTGGTCGACCGAGCGGGGCCAGGTCACCGGAAGCTTCCCGGTGAACGGGCGCTTGCCGAAGAGCACGTCGGCAACGCCCTTGCCCTCGCTGCCCGGCAACCAGGAGGCCACCAGAGCGTCGATCTGCCCGAGCAGCTCGGGCGGGATGATCATCGGACGCCCGGAGACGACGAGCACCGTGCAGGTCGCCGCGGCCGCACAGACCGTCTCGATCGCCGCCGCGTCGGCGTCGCTGAGCTGCATCGTCAGCGCCGGCCGGAGCACACCGCCCTCACCCGGGTCGTAGCCCCAGCGCGGGCCACCGACGTCACCGAACCCCTCGGCGTACGGGTGCTCGCCGACGACCACGACACCATGTGCCCCGGCCGGGACCGGCGCGGAGGCGTCGGGCGAGTGGGTCACCTCGCCACGGGCCGCGGACTCGATGCCGTCGAGGATCGTGTCGCCGGGGATCTGGTGGGTCGAGTTGCCCTGCCAGGTGATCGTCCAGCCGCCGGCCTGGTCACCGATGCTGTCGGCCTTGCTGCCCGCGACGTAGACGTCGTCGCGGGAGGAGAGCGGCAGCGTGTGCTTGTTCCGGAGCAGGACCTGCGACTTCGCCACCGCCTCGCGCGCGACGCGACGGTGGGCGGCGCTGCCGATCTCGTCGATGTTGCGCCGGTCGGTGAACGGCTTCTCGAAGAGGCCGAGCTCGAACTTCGCGGTCAGGATCCGGGAGACGGCGTCGTTGATGCGAGCCTTCGAGACGGTGCCGGCCTCGACCGCCGCGGTCAGCGTGTCGATGAACTGCGGATAGCCGACGGTGTCGCCGGAGAACGGCTCCATGAACATGTCGACACCGGCGTTGACCGAGATGGCCACCTGCTCGGCGTACGTCCCCGGGATCTGGTGGATCGCGCGCCAGTCGGAGATCACCAGGCCGTCGAAGCCCTGCTTCTCCTTCAGCCAGCCCGTGACGAGCTCCTTGTGGGCGTGCATCTTGAGCGGGTTGCCGAGACCGTCCTCGGTCCAGTCGACGCTGGAGAAGGACGGCATCACCGAGCCGACGTCGTGCTTCTTGATCGCGGTGACGTACGGCGAGAGCGCCAGCTTCTCGAACTCCGCGTGCGAGGCCTGGGTGATGCCCTGGTCGATGGTGTAGTCGCCCTCACCGGTGCCGAACGTGGTGAAGCCGTCGCCGGCGAAGTGCTTGGCGGTGGCGAGCACGCGGTCGGGGTCGTCGAGCTCGTGCTTGTCGCCCTGGAACCCCTCGATGATCTGGGACATCTTCGCGGCGAGCTTCGGGTCCTCACCGAAGGACTCGTACGTCCTCCCCCACCGGTCGTCGCGAGCCACGCAGATGCACGGGGCGAAGGTCCACTGCGGCCCGGAGGCGCGGGTCTCCTCCGCGGTGATGTGCCCGATCCGCTCGGCGAGCTCGGGGTCACGGGTCGCGCCGAGCCCGATGTTGTGCGGGAACACGGTCGCGCCGTTGAGGTTGCCGTGACCGTGGACCGAGTCGACGCCGTAGAGGAGCGGGATCCCCAGCCGGGTCGAGAGCGCCTGCTCCTGGAAGGCGTCGACCGTGTCGGCCCAGGCCTCCGGGGTGTTCTCGGCCGGGGTCGAGCCGCCGCCGGAGAGTACGCTGCCGAGCCCGAGCTCAGCGATCTGGCCGGGGTTCGTGGCGACGTCCGCGCGCTCGGCCTGGGCCATCTGACCGACCTTCTCGGCGAGCGTCATCCGGGCGAGCAGGTCGGCGACGCGGGTCTTGGTCGCCAGACGTGGGTTCTTGTAGGGCAGCGTGTGGCCCGAGCGCGTGAGCGCATCGGCGGACACGCCGGCGGGCGCACTGGTGGGCGCCGCACTGGATGCTGGGGCAAAGAAGAGCGTGGCACAGAGCAGACCGGCGAGAGCCGAGGCTCCACCGATCGCGCCGCGCCGTCTGTGTGATCGCACGGGACAGACCTCCTGAGAGTGATCTACCAACACCTCGGCGATGAGGCGCCAGGGCTCGTGAGAGCGCTCCCAGCGTGACGGCGATCACAATGCCGGTCAATGGCTACGCGTGCGTAACCCCTCGAATTACTCAGATCTGGTCAAGCAACCAGGACGGCCCCAGGGCCGTCGCGCCGCCACAGCGTGCCTGCAGCATCCGGTCGGCGGTCACCAGCGTCACTCGGTCGCCCTTCTCCTGCGCCTCCCGGACGGCACCGACGATCGCGGCGTCCCCGTCCTTGGGTGCGTGGACGGTGAGCACGTGGGCGTCGCGGCCGGGACGTACGCCGCCCTTGGCCTGTCCCTCCAGGACCAGCACGATCCGGTCGTGCGGGAGATCGGCCACCAGGAGTGCCTCGTGCAGCCGGCGCGCGGCGCCGGCCCGGTCCTTCCACCAGCCGTCCGGGCGGGCACCCACGACGTTCGCACCGTCGACGACCAGGACCGTTGCCATGCGGCCAGGATAAAGGTGCGAGTCGCTGCGAAGCTCACAGGCCCGTGCCGCCACTTCGGCACATGTGTGCCGAAGTGGCAGGTCGAGAGCTCCCGCGAGACGCCAGTTCCGCACACATGCGCGAAACTGACGGGCGCCTCGGCTCTGACGTTGAAGATTGTGGCCCGGTTCCGGTGGCGCTGCGGCGCCTCGAGTCGGCGCGTCGTGACGGCGAATCCTGCCGAGTCGGCGCGTTCTAACGAGCCGACTCGGCGCATGTGTCTCGCGAATCAGCGTCGAGTCGGCGCGTTTGTCTCGCCATTGCTGGTCGAGTCGGGCGATCCGATTGGGGCAGATGCGCCGACTCAGCGATTCCGGCCGGGACAGATGCGCCGACTCAGCGGTCGAGGCGGGTCACTTCAGGAACTTGGAGAAGTCCCCGGGCAGGTTGAGCTCGGCGGCAGCCTTCTCGTAGTCGATCTCCTCGCCACCCGGCACCCCGAACGGGTTGGCGGCAGCCGGCTTCTTCTCGGCGTCCGTCTTCGCCTGCTGGGCGGCCTTGGCCGGGTTGCCGGACTTGCGCGCGCCCTTGCCCTTCTTCTTCTGGGCCACCTGCTTGGCGCCGGCGCGCTTGCCGAAGCCGGCACCGGGCGCGCCGGGCATCCCGGGCATGCCGCCACCGGAGGCGAGCTGCTTCATCATCTTCGACGCCTCGGTGAAGCGCTGGATGAGCTGGTTGACGTCGGAGACCTGGCGGCCCGAGCCCTTCGCGATGCGGGCGCGGCGGGCGCCGTCGAGGATCTTCGGGTTGGCGCGCTCGGCCGGGGTCATCGACTGGATGATCGCCTGAATCCGGTCGATCTCGCGCTCGTCGAAGTTGTCGAGCTGGTCGCGGAACTGACCCATGCCCGGCAGCATGCCCATCAGCTTCGACATCGAGCCGAGCTTGCGCAGCTGCTGCATCTGCTTGAGGAAGTCCTCGAGCGTGAACTCGCCGCTCGCGAGCTTGGCCGCGTCCTGCTCGGCCTGCCCCTGGTCGAAGGTCTTCTCGGCCTGCTCGATCAGGGTGAGCATGTCGCCCATGTCGAGGATGCGGCCGGCCATCCGGTCGGGGTGGAACAGGTCGAAGTCGGTCATCTTCTCGCCGTTGGAGGCGAACATGACCGGCTTGCCGGTGATCTGGACGATGGAGAGCGCCGCACCACCGCGGGCGTCGCCGTCGAGCTTGGTGAGGACCACGCCGTCGTAGCCGACGCCGTCGAGGAAGGCCTGCGCGGTGTTGACCGCGTCCTGACCGATCATCGCGTCCACGACGAAGAGGACCTCGTCGGGGTTGACCGCCGCCTTGATGTCGGCGGCCTGCTTCATCAGCTCCTCGTCGATGCCGAGGCGGCCGGCAGTGTCGACGATGACCACGTCGTGGAGCTTGCGCTTGGCCTCCTCGATGGCGTCACGGGCGACGTCGACCGGATCCCCGACCCCGTTCCCGGGCTGGGGTGCGTAGACGGGGACGCCGACGCGCTCACCGTTGACCTGGAGCTGGTTGACCGCGTTGGGCCGCTGCAGGTCGGCGGCCACCAGCAGCGGCGCCTTGCCCTGCTCCTTCAGCCACAGCGCGAGCTTCGCGGCCAGGGTGGTCTTACCGGCACCCTGCAGACCCGCGAGCATGATCACCGTCGGGCCGGTCTTGGCGTAACGGAGCCGACGGGTCTCGCCACCCAGGATCGTGACCAGCTCGTCGTTGACGATCTTGACGATCTGCTGGGCGGGGTTCAGCGCCTGGCTGACCTCCTCGCCGCGCGCCCGCTCCTTGACCCGGGCGACGAACTCGCGCACCACCGGCAACGCGACGTCGGCCTCGAGCAGCGCGATACGGATCTCGCGAGCGGTGGCGTCGATGTCGGCATCGGTGAGGCGGCCCTTGCCCCGAATGTTCTTGAACGTCGTGGCGAGCCGGTCGGAGAGCGTGGCGAACAAAGCGGTCCTTCAGCAGAGTGGTGGTCCTGCCAAGACTAACGAACTGTTGTGTGTGGGGTGCTATTCGGCAGCGCCATCGCAGGGTGGCACGGTGGCGGTCAGCACTCGAGCGCCGCGCGGACCGCATGGGCCGCCTCGGCCGCCCGATGCTCGGCGAGCACTCCGGCCGAGGCCTCCTGGAGGTAGAACACGTCCACGGCCTGCGGGCCGAGGGTGGAGATATGGGCAGAACGGACGGCGATCTCCATCCGCGCCAGCGCGACGGCGACGGTGTAGACGACCCCGGGACGGTCGATGGTGCGCACCTCGAGGACCGTGGCCTTGCTGGATGCCTCGGGACGTACGACGACCGAGGGCTCGCTCCCCCGCGCGGCCGCGCTCGGCGCCAGCCGGGTCGTCGGGTCGAGGCGGCCCTCGGTGATGGCGGAGAACCGGGTGCGCAGCACCGCGGCGTCGACATAGGAGTCGTCGAGGTCCCACACGCTCACCCCGAAACCGCCCTGCTGCCAGGCACGACAGGCTCTGACCGGCAGCCGCGCGACCGCAAAGGTGGCGGCCAGATCGGCGAGCAGGCCGAGCCGGTCGGGCGCGATCACCCACACCCGGGCGCCGTCGGCGAGCGGCTCGGCACGGAAGGAGGTCGAGCCCGAACGTACGCTCTCGGGGATCTCCACCGCGGCCTGCGACCGCTCCCCCGCGGCGACGCCGGTGTCGAGGACCCGCGCGGCCCGGCGGGCGAGGTCGAGGATGAGCCGGGCCCGCCAGCTGGTCCAGGCCTGGGTGCTGGTCGCCCGCGCGTCCGCCTCGGTGAGCGCGGTGAGCAGGGCGAGCGCCTCGGCGTCGCCCATCGTGTCGACCACCAGGTCGACGGTCGCCGGGTCGTCCGGGTCACGGGTGGTCGCGGTCACCGACAGCAGCAGGTGCCAGCGCACCAGCTGCGAGATCAGCTCGACCTCCTCGTCCGGGAATCCCATCCGTGAGGCGATCCGGCGGGCGATCGGCTCCCCCGCGACGCTGTGCTCGGTCAGCGACCCCTTGCCGATGTCATGGAGCAGCGCCGCGACCAGCAGCACGTCGGGGCGAGCTACGCGCGGCATCAGCGCGACCGCCTCGATGCAGGTCTCGATGGTGTGCCGGTCGACGGTGAAGCGGTGGATGATCGAGGCGTGCGGGAGGAGCCGGATCCGCTCCCACTCGGGCAGGATCCGAGAGACCGCGCCGGTCTCCTCCAGGGTCTCCCAGACCGCGAGCAGCCCGCGCCCGGCCCCCAGCAGCCGTACGAAGAGCCGGCGGGCGTCCTCCGGCCACGGCTCGGCCAGCGCCGGGGTGTCCTTGGCCAGCCGCGCGGCGGTCGGCGGCGCCAGGGCGACCCCGTGCTCGGCGGCCAGCGCCGAGGCGCGCAGCAGCATCAGCGGATCCCTCGCGGGGCGGGCGCCCGGCACGAGGACGACCTCGCCGGACGCGAGCGCCAGCCCGCCGCCCAGAGGCGTCAGCCTCGGGCGACGCGGCGCTCCGGGACGGGATCGCTCGAGGACCCCGTCCACCCGTCGCCAGGCCAGGCGGGAGAGATGGGCGAGGCGGCGGCCGATGGTGCGTACGTGGGCCTGTGCCGTACGAGCGTCGTCCAGCTCGAGCCTCTCGGCGAGCTGGTCCCACATCTCCGGCACGACGCGGTCGGTGGCCCGGCCGCCGATCTCCTGCACGAGATCACGGACGTCGAGCAGGGCGCGGCGCGACTTCTCCAGGTCGACCGCAGGTACGTCCACCAGCCAGGTCGCCACGATCGCTTTGATGACGACCGCGTCCCGCAGCCCGCCGTACATCTCCTTCAGGTCCGGCACCGAGGCGTGGGCGAGCTCACCGGCACGCCGGTGTCGCTCCACGCTCATCGTCCTCAGCTCGGGCAGCAGGGCCCGGGCGTGCTTGCGCCAGTGCGCCAGCATCGTCGTACGCAGCCGCAGCACCAGGCCGCGGTCGCCGGCCAGGTGCCGGATGTCGAGCAGCCCCAGGGCGACCCGGAGGTCACCGGTCGAGGACGAGAGCATCTCGGAGAACGAGCGCACCGAGTGGTCGAGCTTGGGCGCGGCGTCCCAGAGCGGATACCAGACCTGCTCGGCCACCGACCCCGGCGAGACGGCGTCGTCGTGCACCAGGACCACGTCCCAGTCGGAGAAGGGCGCGAGCTCCCCGCGCCCGTATCCCCCGACCGCTACCAGGGCGACCCCGACCTCGGGGCCGCCCGCGGCGGCGTACGCCTTGGCGCAGTGCTCGTCGGCCTCGGCTGTGCGCTCCGCCCGGCCCTCAGCCGTCACGCCGCCGCGATCGTAGGGAGAAGCCAGGGTACGAACGCGGCGGCGCGACAATCCTGATCGTCGCTCGCTGCCGCTCGCTCATGCGCCAGCCCCTTCATGAGAGATTCAGATCGCGGCGTCGTCGCGGTCGCCGGTGCGCACGCGCACGATGGTCTCCAGCGGGGAGACCCAGACCTTGCCGTCGCCGATGCGCTCGGTCTTCGCCGAGGTCTCGATGGCGCTGACCACCGACTCGACCTCCTCGTCGGGAACGGCGATCTCGATGCGGATCTTCGGCACCAGGGCGACGTCGTACTCAGCGCCGCGGTAGACCTCGGTGTGACCCTTCTGCCGGCCGTAGCCGGAGACCTCGGAGACGGTCATGCCGGTGACACCGACAGCTTCCAGGGCGACGCGGACGTCCTCCCACTTGTGGGGTTTGATCACTGCGGTGACGAGCTTCATTTCTCTCCTCCGGTGGGATTCGATGGACCGGCACTCGGACGAAGCCTAATGGTCGAGCGTTCCACTGGATCAGAGCGCCTCGGCGTCGCGCGCACCGGTCCGGACACGGACGACGGACTCGATCGGACTGAGCCAGACCTTCCCGTCGCCGATCCGTCCGGTCTGCGCGGTCTTCACGACGATCCCGACGACGTCGGCCGCATCCTCGTCCTCGACCACGATCTCGATGCGGATCTTCGGCACCAGGGCGATGTCGTACTCGGCGCCGCGGTAGACCTCGGTGTGGCCCTTCTGCCGGCCGTAGCCGGAGACCTCGGAGACGGTCATGCCGGTCACACCGAAGGCCTCCAGGGCCTCGCGCACGTCCTCCCACTTGTGGGGCTTGATCACTGCGGTCACGAGTTTCACGAGAGGGCGCCTCCAGAAGTCCTTGATCCTGTCATCTTCGCCGCCACCTTCACCCGGGGACGTTTCGACACCCCGAAGCGTCTGTTTCCACTGTGTAACAGACCATTTCCCCGTACGTCGCCGAAGCGTCGAAACAGCCCGCAATTCACCCGTGCCGAACCCGCGCGGCGCCACCAAAGGTCGCTACCCTCGTCGCATGTCGCACTACGCCGTCGAGATCGACCTCGATCACGCCAACACCAGCCATGTGCAGGTCATCGACCTGGCTGCGCCGATCGCCTCGGCAGACGGTGGGAAGCGGGTCCTCGACGTCGGCTGCTGGACCGGTGAGATCGGCCGGATCCTCACCGAGCGTGGCTGCAACGTCACCGGCATCGAGATCGACCCCGAGGCGGCGAGCCTGGCCGAGAAGGTCCTCGAGCGGGTCGTCGTCGCCGACGTCGACGCGACCCCGCTGACCGAGATCGTCGAGCCCGGCTCCTTCGACCTGGTGATCTTCGCCGACGTCCTCGAGCACCTCGTCGACCCGCGGGCGGCGCTCGAGCAGGCCCGTGACCTGCTCGCCCCCGACGGCCGGGTGGTCATCTCGATCCCCAACGTCACCCACGGCTCGGTCCGCCTCGCCCTGCTCCAGGGCCGCTGGCAGACCACCGACACCGGTCTCCTGGACCGCACCCACATCAAGTTCTACTCCCGCGAGGGGCTGCTGAAGCTCTTCACCGAGGCGGGCTACGCGGTCGAGGACCTGCGCGGCACCACGGCCGACCCGCTCAACGTCGAGGTCGCGGTCGACCCGGGTCTGCTTCCCGAGGTGGCCGTGGAGTGGGTACGCCAGCAGCCCGACGCGCTGGTCTACCAGTTCCAGCTCTCCGCCCGGCCGCTCGCCGACGGCGAGCTCGCGCCGGCCGCCCCCGAGCTCGTCCAGGCCGCTCCGGCCGACGAGGTCCGGCTCCGCGACGCCCACACCCAGAAGTTCGAGGAGGTCACCCGTTCCCGGCTGGCCACCCGCGACCACATCCTCGGTATCCAGGCCTCCGCCAACTCCGCCCAGGCCCGGGTCGGCACCCTGTCCAAGCAGCTGCGCGAGGCCCGTGAGGTCAACCGGCGCCGCCGCGAGCGCATCGAGCGGCTGCGCGGCAAGGTCGCCGGCCTCGAGGCCGACCTGACCTACGCCACCCGCCACCCGGTGCGGAACTTCGGCCGACGAGTCGTCCGCCGCCTCCGTCGCGCAGCCCAGGCCTGACCCCGCCGAGTCGGCTCGTCCTGACCGATTTCACCGCCGAGTCGGCT
>NZ_JBHVGB010000170.1:0-13338 GCF_042801335.1 Nocardioides sp. NPDC057577
CGTTATGACGCGCCGACTCGGCGTTGCTGAGCGTCAGGATGAGCCGACTCGGCGTTGTTCGGCAGTGGGCTCCGATCAGCGGCGCAGGATGGCCCGGAGCCGGTCCCGTCGCGAGGGTGGCGTCGCTTCCCTCCGGCGGGCGCGGGCGTCCTCGACCTCTTGCTGGATCTCCTCCGGCATCGTGTGCAGGCCCTGCATGACCAGCTTCACGACCTGCATCACCTCATCGCCCGGGATCTCGGCGTAGTCGCCGATGTTGTAGTCCGGAAAGGTGCTCTGCTCGATCATCTCGGTGAAGGAGAAGCCGCCGAGCTTGCCGATGAGGAGGTTGTCGTCGCGGTAGTCGTCGAGAAGCTCCTGGCGGAACTCGGAGGTCATGTAGACCGCGCTGGAGCTGTTCCAACCGAGCTGGGTCGCCTTGGTGACGAGCTCGCCACGGAGGATCTGGATCCACTTGAGACGAGTGGCCTTGTAGGAGTCGACGCCTCGGAGCCGACCACGCATCGGGGCCGCCGCCACGATCGGCGCCAGGTGGCGCGCGGTCTCGACGGTCCGCCAGCCCGATCCGACGTTGCTCGACCCCGCCCCCTCGCCCTGCATCGGGAGCTCGGACGTGCTGAGGAAGTCCGCGACGGCGTTGCTGTGGCGCAGCTCCTTGCGGATGAAGGGGCGAAGCCGCAGGTCGACGTCGGGGATGGCGGTGGTGATGGTGTCCGCGAACTCTCCGTAGCGCAGGAAGCTCATGTCGAGCGGTGACCAGTCGCGAAACTCCTCGAAGGGGAGATCGACCAGCTCGGCGTGCTCGGGCCTCATCACCATCAGCCGCTCGACGTAGAAGGCGTTGTAGAACGTGGCCTGATCGCGAACGTAATGGACCCAACGGACCTTCGCGCCTGCCTGACGCGCGTAGTCGGCGATCGCGCTGATGTGCTCCGGCTTGAGCAGCGAGAACGACTCGCACGAGATCACCGTGGTCTCGGCGGTGCCCGAGGCGATCGACTCGACGAGCTGCTCCCAGGTGCCGAGGGCGGGCGTGAAGAGCACCTCGCCGAGCAGCTGGGAGTAGAGGTTCTGGTGCTGGACGCTGTGCTCGCCCCGGCCGATCGTGGGGTAGGCCACCTCGGGAGGGAGCTTTCCCTCGCGGTTGGCGCGGGCCAGGAAGGTCTGGATCGCCGTGCTCCCGGTCTTGAAGGTGCCGGAATGGACGATCAGAGTCTTCTGCATGCAACGCTCCCCGAATGTCGCTGGGATGGAGAGCGGCGCGACGTCCCGCGTGGTGCGAATCTTACCCGCCGGGGCTTATTGGCCGAGCTTCTTCTGCTCGATCTGGGCATTGATCTCGACCAGCTCGGGATGGCTCTCCAGGAGGGCGACGAGACCGCGGGTGTCGAGCCGGTGGGCGTCGTGGTCCTCGATGAGGAGCTGCAGGAGCCGCAGGTCCTCGGGGGTGTCGAGGGTGATCCGGTACGCCGAGGCGTCCCGCTCCCACGGCAGGTTGAGCTGGGGCCGGGTCTCGTCGGTGTAGAGCCACGGGGTGACGTGCTCGCGGTGGGGCGTCTCGGTCGCGAGCCTGTCGGCCTCCAGCAGCGCCGTCGCGGAGAAGATCTCGAAGTCGAGGCCTCGTGGGTAGGTGCGCTCGAGGGCGTTGCTGGCATAGAGCGCGGGATCGCCGGCGGCGATCCAGGCGTCGATGCCGCGGCGTACGACCTCGCCGTCGATCAAGGGGCAGTCGCTGGTCACCCGGACGACGACGTCGGGCTCGAACTCCCGCACCGCCAGCGCGAAGCGCGACAGCACGTCGGGCTCGCTGCCGCGGACCACGCCGGCGCCGAGCTTGTCGGCCAGGACGGCGACGGGATCGTCGTCGAGGTTGGTGGTGGTCGCGACGATCACCGGCAGCCCGGCGGCGGTGAGCCGGGCGAGGTGGTGCTCGAGCATGGTGACGCCGGCCGCCTCGCGAAGCACCTTGCCGGGAAGGCGGGTGCTGGTCATGCGTGCCTGGGTGATGACTGCGGTCTTCACAGGACTCCGACCAGCGTCTCGACGACCTGGTCGACCTGGTCGTCGGTCAGGTCGGGGTAGAGCGGCAGGGACAGCTCCTCGGCGTAGAACGCCTCCGCGTTCGGGCACATCCCGCGCCGGTAGCCGAGGTCGGCATAGACCGGATGCCAGTAGACCGGGATGTAGTTGACCTGTACGCCGATGCCGGCCGCCCGCATCTTCTCGAACACCTCGCGCCGCCGGTCCTCGAGGACACGCACCGGATAGAGGTGCCACGCCGGGTCGACGCCCTCGCGCCGGACCGGCAGCCGAAGCCCGTCGACGTCGGCGAGCGCGGCGTTGTAGCGGGCGGTGATCTCCGCGCGCCGCTGCTTGAACCCGGCCAGGCGCTTGAGCTGGGAGAGGCCGAAGGCGCACTGCAGGTCGGTGAGCCGGTAGTTGAGCCCGAACTCGTGGACCTCCTGGTGCCACGGCCCCTCGTCCTTGATCCGGAACCGGTCCGCGTCACGCATGAGCCCCACGAAGTGGAACTCGTGCGCCCGCTGCGCGATCGCGGCATCCTTGGCGACGACGGCACCGCCCTCGGCGGTGGTGAGGTTCTTGGTCGGGAAGAACGAGAGCGTGGTCAGGTCGGCCAGGTCTCCGACAGGGCGTCCACCGGAGAAACCACCGATCGAATGGGCGGCGTCGCCGAGGGTCAGCGCGCCGACCCGGTCGGCGATCGGCTGCAGCGCGGCGTAGTCGGCCGGATGGCCCGCGTAGTCGACGGCGGCGACGACCTTGGTGCGGTCGGTGACGAGTGCATCGACCGCGGCCGGGTCGATCAGCGCTGTGTCCGGATCGACGTCGGCGAAGACGACCTTCGCGCCGAGCAGCGAGGCCCCCGACGCGGTCGCGACGAACGTCATCGGGGTGGTGACGACCTCGTCGCCGGCACCCACCCCGGCGGCGGCGTACGCGATGTGGAGGGCAGCGGTGCCGGAGGTGCACGAGACCGCCCGGTGCCCACCGACCAGGTCGGAGAGCGCCCGCTCGAACGCGGCGACCGTCGGCCCGGTGGTGAGCCAGTCGCCACGCAGGATCGCCGTGACCGCCTCGATGTCCTCCTCGGAGACCGACTGGCGGCCGTAGGGCAGCACTAGATCCCCGACTCCAGGACCTCGCGGAGGTCCTCGGCGTCGTACCAGATGTCGTTCTTGTCCGACGCGCAGTGGAAGCCGTCGGGAACCGGCACGGCGTCCATGATCGGCTTGTAGCCCCACTGCGGGTTCTCGGGCTCGATCACGTAGTACTTCCCGTCGCGGATGCTGACCGCGCGGCGGCCCTCCTCCGGGCTGATCATCTCCTCGTGAAGCTTCTCGCCGGGGCGGAGCCCGATGTCGACCAGCTTCGCCCCGGGCGCGACCGCTTCGGCCAGGTCGACGACCTTGTGGGAGGGGATGTGCGGGACGAGCAGCTCGCCGCCCTGCATGATCTCGAAGGTGTCGAGTACCATCTGCACCGCTTGCGGCAGCGTGATCAGGAACCGGGTGCACCGCATGTCGGTGATGCCGAGCGCCTCGCCGCGCTCGGCCATCGCCTTCCACTTCGGGATGATCGAACCGCGCGAGCCGGTCACGTTGCCGTAGCGCACCACCGAGAACCGGGTCTCGTAGGAGGAGGCGTAGTTGTTGCCGAGGATGAAGATCTTGTCGGCGGTCAGCTTGGTCGCGCCGTAGAGGTTGATCGGCGAGGAGGCCTTGTCCGTCGAGAGCGCGACGACCTTCTTGACGCCGGCGTCGATGGAGGCCTCGACGACGTTCTGCGAACCCAGGACGTTGGTCTTGATGAACTCGAAGGGGTTGTACTCCCCGGTGTCGACCTGCTTGAGCGCCGCGGCGTGCACGACGTAGTCGACGCCGTGGAGCGCCCGGTGCAGGCGGTCGCGGTCGCGGATGTCGCCGATGAACCAGCGAAGCCTCGGGTCGTTGCCGAACAGCTGACGGCACTCGTACTGCTTCAGCTCGTCGCGCGAGAAGACGATCACGCGCCGCGGGTTGAGGTTGTCCAGGACGTGGCGGATGAACGCCTTCCCGAACGAGCCCGTCCCGCCGGTGACCAGGACGCTGGCACCGTCGAGAGGATGGTCGATCGGGGCGACGGACTCTCGGGGGTCCGAATTGGGCACGGTCACGGGGATGCTCTCTACTCTGGGCCTCACTGGTGCGCCAACGATGTGGCGCGCAAAAGGTGACACACGTGCCGTTCGTCGGAACGGACGAATCCGGGAGGTTGCGCTGACATGTCCGTGGGATCGTCCGAGGACGTACGGCTGCGGCGGGTGGCGATGGTGTGCGACGCCGGTCCCGATGTCGGGATCGGGCACGTCATGCGCTGCCTGGCCCTCGGGGAGGAGCTCGTCGCCCGAGGCGTACGCGTCGTGATGGTCGCGGACCTGGACCGGGTGCCGTGGGCGGCGGAGCAGGTGCGGCGCCGGGGGATCGAGATCGCGTCGCCGGGGCCGGGCGATGTCCGCGACGTCCTCGCCCGCCTCGAGCCGTCGTCGGTGGTCGTCGACTCCTATCTCCTCCCGGCTTCGGTCTACGCCGACCTGCGCGACCGCTGGCCGCTGCTGGCGCTCATCGACGGCGACCCGCGCGGTCGGGTCGCCGACCTGTACCTGGACCAGAACCTCGGTGCGGAGGTCTCCACCTGGGCACTCCCCGAGGGGTCCCGGCATCTCGGCGGGCTCGCCTACGCCCAGCAGCGACGTGAGATCGTCCGGCAGCGTCCGAGCGCGCCGAAGGCCGCCGCCGACGAGCACACGCCCGTGCGGGTGCTGGCGTTCTTCGGCGGGACGGACGCCTTCGGAATCTCCCCACGAATCGTGCGCCTGGTCGCGCGAGCGGGGATCGCCGTGGAGCTGACCGCCGTCGCAGCCACCGCGGAGCTGGCCGAGGAGATCGCGGGCATCGTGCCTGCGCCGGGCCAGGCCGTCCACGTGATCGGGCCGACCGACACCCTGGCCGAGCTCGTCGCCGACTCGGACGTGGTCCTCAGTGCCGCCGGGACCTCCGCCTGGGAGCTCTTCTGCCTCGGCGCGGCCGTCGGGTTCGTCTGCGTCGCCGACAACCAGAAGGACGCGTACGTCCGGATGGACCAGGAACAGCTCGCCGTCGGGATCGCCACCCTGGCCGAGCTCGACGGCGACTCCGCGGACGCCGTGGCTCGGATGCGTGACCTCCTGGGTGACGTACGCCTGCGGGAGAGGCTGCGCGCCGCCTGCTGGGCCATGGTCGACGGCCGAGGGCCGGAGCGCGTCGCCGACGCGCTCCTCGCCCTCGACCGCGATCGCGTCTAGACCAGGTCCCAGCTGAGCGGGGTGCCGGCCGGAGCGTCCTTGGTGAAGGTGCGGCCGAAGACGATGTCGACGTCGCCCGGCGGCAGCCCGTCGGCGGGGCGGACGGAACGTACGTTGTCCGGTCCCACCTTCTCCCCGGCACGCACGTCGCGGGTGACGAAGAGCGAGCGGCGGAAGCGCAGGCCCTCGCGCTCGGCCGACTTCGGGCCGATCCGGGCCTCGCCGAGCGCCTGCCAGGCGATCCGCGTCTCACTGACCAGCGAGGCGAACTCGTCCGGCTCCAGGGAGAAGTCGGAGTCGACGGCACCGTCCTCGCGGGAGAGCGTGATGTGCTTCTCGATCACGCACGCGCCGAGGGCGACGGCCGCGACCGAGGCGCCGATGCCGAGCGTGTGGTCGGAGAGGCCGACGGCGACGTCGAGCCCGTCGCGCAGCACCGGGATCCCGCGGAGGTTGGAGGCCTCCGGAGGAGCTGGGTAGGACGCGGTGCAGGCCAGCACGACGAGATCGTCGTTGCCGGTCGCCCGTGCCGTACGCACCGCCGCGTCGATCTCGGCAAGGGTCGCCGTGCCGGTGGAGATGATCGTCGGCAACCCGGTCTCGGCGATCGCGCGCACCAGCGGCAGGTCGGTGATCTCGGAGGAGGCCGACTTCAGCATCGGGACGCCGAGCCCGACCAGGAAGTCGACCGCGGTCGGGTCGAAGGCGGCGGAGAAGGGGACCATGCCCAGCTCGGATGCCAGCGCGAAGATCGGCTCGTGCCACTCCCACGGCGTGTGCGCCTCCTCGTAGAGCTCGTGAAGGCGACGGCCGGGCCACAGCGGGTGGTCGGCCGAGAGCCGGAAGGCGGGGGTGTCGACGTCCAGCGTGATCGTGTCGGCGGTGTAGGTCTGGATCTTGAGCGCGTGCGCGCCGGCCTCGCCCGCGGCCCGCACGATGTCGAGCGCCCGCTCCAGGTCGCCGCCGTGGTTGCCGGACATCTCCGCGATCACGAACGGCTCGTGGCCGGGGCCGATCGTGCGGTCCCCGACGGTGATCTCCTGGGTGGTCATCATTGCTCCTTGCCGGAACGTCGGGTGGGTCGGTCGTCGCGGTGCAGCCTGACCGGGATCGCGGTCACCGAGCCGTCGCCGACGGTCTGCTCATAGGGCTCGCCCTCGGTGAATCCGAGGCGGCGGTTCATGGTGCGCACGGACTCGTTGTGGGGGAGGACCTCGCCCTCCAGGACGTCGATGTCGAGCCCGTCCGGTCCGGGAGCGAAGGCGTACGCCACGGCCTCCCGCATGATCTTGGTCCACGCCAGCAGCGCGGTGCCGTCGGCGGTGGTGCCGTCGTGGTCGAGATAGAAGCCCCAGGAGGCCGACCTGGCGACGGGGTCGTGGTCGAAGAAGGTCACCACGCCGAGCGGGCGGGAGGCGTACTCGAACATGAGCACTCGCCGGGTCGGATCCTGGCAGACCCGGGACCACCAGGCGGCGTGCTCCTCAGCGGTGATCAGATGCTGGTTGATGCTCACCGACCGGTTGGCGTCCTGGTTGCGCCACGCGAGCATGTTCGGCAGGTCGTCGGCGGTCGCCCGTCGCAACATCGATCTCCTCAGACGTCAGTGGAATGCGCGCTCACGTTACCCGCACGTTCAGGACCGGAGAGGTTTTCCTCGCCGGGCGTCACGATATGGTCCGAGGCCATGGAGACTCTTGACCGACCGGCGGTCCGCAAGCTCATGGGCGAGGTGCTGGCCGTGCAGGGGAAGACCCTGCCCGCCGACGACACCGCCAAGCTGGCCGACATCGGCTTCCGCTCCCTCGACTTCTCCGAGCTCGCGCTCCGGGTCGAGGACGAGATCGGCGACGAGCTCAACTTCGAGGCGGCCGGTCTCCGCTCGATCGAGACGATCGGAGACGTGCTCGACCTGCTCGTGGAGATCCAGGGGCAGTGATCGCCGACAACCTCGTCGTCGACGCCCGGACGGGGAGGCGTGCGACCTGGGGTGAGCTCGGTCGGCACGCCGACCCACGGCCGGCGCCGACGGCCCGCGTGGTGGAGCACAGTGTCGATGCGCTGCCGGCGGTCGCCGGTCTGAAGGACGGCGGCGAGCTCCTCGTCGTCGCCGCGGGACGGCTCGACGAGGCCCTCAGCGCTGAGCTGCGCGGGGCCGGCTTCGACCTCGCCGCCGGCGACGACGTCCAGGAGGCGACCAGCCCCCGGGCGGCCGAGGACGGCCGGGTCTGGCTGCTCACCTCCGGGTCGACCGGCCGGCCCAAGCGGGTCGGTCACACCCTGGCGTCGCTCTCGACCGTGACCGGCGAGCTGGCTCCGCGCACCTGGTTGTGCCCCTACTCGCCCGGCACCTACGCGTGGTGGCAGGTGATCACGCTCGGGCTGGGCGTGCCCGGTCAGGACCTGGTGCTCGTCGACCCTGCCGACCTGGACGACTGGGTGACGCCCGCGCTCGAGCACGGCGTCACCGCGGTGTCCGGGACCCCGACGTTCTGGCGACGTACGTTGATGCGTCACGGCGCGGAGCTGCGGAAGCTCGCGCTCGAGCAGGTCACGCTCGGTGGTGAACCGGTCGACCAGGCGGTGTTGTCGCAGCTCAGCGAGGTCTTCCCGGACGCGCGCGTGTCCTGGATCTACGCCTCCTCCGAGGTCGGCGCCTCGATCGTCGTCCACGACGGTCGCGCGGGCTTCCCGGCCGAGTGGCTCGACCGTGACCTCCCCGGTCGCCCGCGACTATCAGTGGTCGACGGCGAGCTGGTGATCACCTCGCCGCACCACGGCACCGACGCCTCGGGCGCGGAGATGGCCGGCGCCGTACGCACCGGCGATGCCGCGCGCGTCGAGGACGGCCGGGTCCTGGTCACCGGCCGCCTGGACCGCGACGAGCTCAACGTCGGCGGCTCCAAGGTGTCGGCCGGTGCCGTACGCGACCTGCTGCAGTCCCACCCCGCGATCGCCTGGGCGGCCGTACGCGGTCGCAAGGCGCCTCTGGTCGGGACCATGGTCGTCGCCGACGTGGTCGCCGGCCAGGACTCGGGCGTGACCGCCGACGACCTGACCCGTTGGGCTGCCGAGCGACTGCCCGAGTACGCCGTGCCGCGGCGTATCAAGATGCTCGACGAGATCCCGGCCAAGGAGACGCTGAAGAGCGATGTCTGATTTCCAACTTGTCGAAGCGAAGCCCGAGGCGATCAGTGCTGTTCCGCCGGTATCGGTCGTGCTGGTCTCCGGTGCCTCCCGCGGCCTCGGTCTCGCCATCGTCAGCGACCTGCTCGAGCGCGGGGTGAAGGTCGCGGCCTTCGCGCGCACCGTGACCCCCGAGCTCGAGGCGCTGGCCTCGAAGTACCCCGAGGCCACCCACGTCGGCTCGGTCGACGTGACCGATGAGAAGGCGGCCCAGGCGTTCGTCAAGGAGGTCGAGGCGAGGCTTGGCGTCATCGACGGGCTGGTCAACAACGCCGCGATCGGGCAGGACTCGCTGCACGTGCACACCTCCTCGGACCGGATCGCGCAGATCATCGAGACCAACCTGACCGCGCCCCTGGTGCTGACCCGGTTCGTGCTGCGGCGCCTGATCGGCAAGGGCCTGAAGGGCCGGGTCGTCAACGTGACCTCGATCTGTGGCCAGCGTGGCTACCAGGGCCTGGTGGCCTACTCGGCCACCAAGGGAGGTCTCGACGCCGCGACCCGCTCGCTGGCCCGCGAGCTCGGCGGCCGGGTGCTGGTCAACGCGGTCGCTCCCGGGTTCTTCGCCTCGGAGATGTCCGCGGTGCTCGGTGCGAACCAGCTCGAGTCGATCGCGCGGCGTACGCCCTCGGGCGCGATGACCACACCCGAGGACGTCGTGCCGACCGTCCGGATGCTGCTGCTCGAGCAGACCAACATCAACGGTCAGTCGATCGTCATCGACGGCGGCGGCTCGATCTGATGCCCGGCGGCCGGCTCCGGGTCGGCAGCGATGCCGAGCTCGCCGGATATCGCGCCCGCAGCCACCTCCACGACGACCGGGTGGTCGCCTGGACGGGTTCCGACGACGTCCCGGTGGCGGTCGACGCCGAGGTGGAGCGTACGGTCCCGGAGGCCCTCGCCAGGCGGTTCGGCACCGATGGGTTCTGGGAGCGATGGACCCGGGCGGAGTGCGTCGTGAAGCTCACCGGCCGCGGCGTCGTCGACATCGTGGCCCTGATGGCGAGCGAGGTGCCCATCACCGACGTGCGCCTGAGCACCCTGCGTCTACGGGGCGGGATCGTGGTCTCGATCGGCAGACTCCCTGGCGAAGGTTCCCCGGAGGGGTATCGGCCGGAGTGCGGGAGACTGTTCGTTCGCCTGTAACCTCTGAGTTCGATCAGATTCGCGAGTGCGTCAATTCGGGACGACCTCGAACCGAGAGGGATTGTGCATGGGTCAGGGAATCGTCGACGTCCTGCGTCGCGCCGAACGAAGGATGCCGCAGGGCGTCCGTCGACTGGCTCGTGACGCCGGGCATCGCGTTCTCGGCCACGAGCGCGGCGCGCTCGTCTCGGTCGTGGTGACGGTGACCGACCAGGACAAGCAATACCTGGCCGAGTCGCTCCTCTCCGTGCGCGAGCAGACCCACACGACCCTCGAGATCCTGATCGCGCCCTACGGCCAGGCCAGCGTGGTGAGCGACCAGATCCTCGCCGACCTCCCCGACGACTACCGCCTGCGGCTGCTGGACAGCTCCTCGACGCAGGCCGAGGCCCGCGACCGTGGTGGTCGCGCGGCGCGGGGCGCCTACGTCTGCTTCCTGCTCGCCGCCGACCTCCTCACCCCGAACGCGATGCGTACGCTGGTCACCTCCCTGGAGCAGAGCGGGTCCGACCTCGCGGTCGGTCGCATCGAGAGCCGCCAGCGGCTCTCCCCGCCGGTGGTGCCGGCCTACGACCTCGTGCACGCCGAGAACCGCTCCGGCCTCACCCTCGACGAGTTCCCGGTGGCGCTGAGCGACGTCGGGGTGAGCAACCGGCTCTTCCGCACCTCGTTCTGGCGTCGGCAGGGCTTCAGCTTCGGCGGCCGCGGCGGCGCCGACGCCGTCGGGTTCGACGGCTACCTGAGGGCCAACCGCTTCGACGTGGTCACGGCGCCGGTGTGCGTGGACATGGACCGCGCCGACGGCACCCCGGTCGAGCAGCTCCACGACCAGACCCTCGGGATGGAGGAGTGGATCGAGCAGACCCGGTCGACGTGGGTCGCGATCGGAGAGCTGGCCTCGGGCCTGCGTGACCACTGGGCGCTCGGCGGGCTCGCCGGTCGTGCCAACACCATCCTCGGTGACGTCGAGCGGATGAGCGCGGAGCAGTGGACCGCCCTGCGCGACCTCGTCGTCGAGATCGAGCGCGACGTCGCTCCGGAGGTGTGGCTCAAGCTCCCGGTCGAGGTGCGGGCCCGGCTGACCTACCTCATCGCCGACCAGCGTGAGGAGCTGACCGCGTTCGTCGCGTCGCGCTGGTTCGAGCGCGGCAACCTGCGGACGCGGGTCGCCGGCGGCCAGATCCACGGGATCTTCCCCGACACGGACCTGCCCGCGGCCGTGACCACGCTCAACGAGCACGAGACGCCGGCGCGGGTGCTGGTGCGAGACGTACGTCCTCTCGACTCCGACCGGGTCCTGGTCGACCTGGTGGCGCGGATCGAGCTCGTCGACCTCGCCGAGACGACCCCGTTCTTCACCGCCCGCCTGGTGCCGGACTACGTCAGCGCGGACGACGAGGACGGGGTCGCGAGCGACCCCGACGCGGCGCTGCCCGACCCGATCGACCTGACCGTCACGCCGCGGCGCGACGAGCAGGCCAACATGACCATCGGTCACAAATACCAGGACTACCGCGCCGGCGGGTGCCGCACCGAGATCGACCTCACCCGGCTCTCCGCCGGGCGCTGGCACCTCGAGGTCACCGTCGCCGTCGACGGCGTCGTCCGCACCACCAGCGAGGTCCAGATCGACACCCGCGGCCCGGCGGGCAACCTGGCCACGCGCTACCGGCCCCGGGTCCACACCTCCGCCGGACTGTCCGTGGCCTGCGACCGCTTCGAGGACCAGCTCAGCTTCCGCGCAGTCCCGACGACGACCACCACCACCGTGGAGCAGGTGCGGGTCGAGGGCCGGACCATCTCGCTCACCCTCGCCGGTCAGCTTCCGCAGGCCGTGCGGGCGATCGGTGGCGGCGTACGCATCGAGGCCCCGGTCAAGGACGCCACGGTCACGCTCAGCCTCCCCGCCCACGGGGCCGTCGAGCCGGGGGCGCCCGCCGCCTGGCGGCTGGAGACCCTCCAGGACGGCACCTCGGGCCGGATCGTCTGGACCGACGCGGTCGGTGAGCCGTGGACCGGCGAACGCGGCGGCAGCGTGCTGGCTTCGCGGGACGGCCGCGGCTACGCCCAGATCATCGAGGTGGCCGACACCGTCGCGCTCGACCAGGTCGAGCTCGGCGAGGGCCGCGTCACGGTGCGTGGCCACTGGCTCAGCTCCATCCCGAAGCACGCCCGGCTGACCATGTCGGGCTCGCGACACAGCGAGACCGTCAAGATCGACACGGGTGCCGACAGCTTCGAGGTCGTCTTCACGCTGCGCTGGGACGAGTGGGGCCTGGGCGAGTCCGTCCTGCCCAGCGGCATCTACCAGTTCCAGCTCACCTGCGGCGCCAAGCGCAGCGGCAACGTACGCCACACCAGCGCGTTCCTCGAGCATCAGGCCGAGTTCCAGACCAGTGACGAGGTCCGGCTGCGCCCGGTCAACGGCAACGGCCCGGGCGTCACCCTGCAGCCGCCGATCTCCGTCGACCACGCCGGCAGCTACGCCCACAACCTCGCCCGCGAGCGCGTCCTGGCGGCCGAGGAGCCGATCGACGAGTCCGCGGTCTACCTCTCCACCTACGCCGGTTCGACCGGCACCGACTCGCAGCTCGCGATCCACGAGCACCTGCGTCGCACCCGGCCCGACCTCACCCTCTACTGGGGCGTCGCCGACCATGCCTCCCGGGTCCCCGAGGGCGGCATCGCGGTCGTGCTGCAGAGCCCGGAGTGGTACCGAGTCATCGGCACCGCGAAATACCTCGTGCAGAACATCGACTTCGACCGCTGGTGGCACAAGCGGGAGGGCCAGCGCTTCCTGCAGACCTTCCACGGCTACCCGGCCAAGTCGATGGGCCTGCGGATGTGGCGCGCGAAGATGTTCTCGCCGCTGCGCTGCGAGGCCGAGCTGGACCGCACGACCGCCGGGTGGGACCTGATCCTCACCCCGACGCCGGAGATGGACCGCTACTACCGCGAGGAGTACGCCTACGACGGCCCGATCCACAGCGAGGGCTATCCGCGCGATGACGCGCTGGTCCGCCCGTCGGCGACGGAGGACCGCGAGCGTACGCGCAACCTGTTCGGCATCGCCCCCCACCAGAAGGTGGTCCTCTACGCCCCGACCTGGCGCGACCACCTGGCGCTGAACTACCGCTCGGCGAAGATGGTCGAGCACCTCGATGTGGTCGCGGCCAGCGAGGCCCTGGGCGACGAGTACGTCATCCTGCTGCGCGGTCACCGGTTCAACTCCAAGGGCAGCGAGCGCAGCGAGCGCACCGCCCGGATCATCGACGTCACCGACTACCCGGAGATCAACGACCTGATCCTGGCCTCCGACGCGGCGGTGCTCGACTACTCCAGCCTGCGCTTCGACTTCGCCCTCACCGGGCGGCCGATGGTGTTCCTGGTGCCGGACCTGTCCGACTACACCGGCGGCATCCGCGGCTTCCTCTACGACTACGCCGACACCGCCCCCGGGCCGATGCTCGACACCGCCGAGGAGGTCGTCGCGGCCCTGTCCGACCTGGATCGGCTCGAGGCGGAGCACCGCGACCGGATCGCGGAGTTCAACGCCAAGTACCAGTACACCCAGGACGGCAAGGCCACCGAGCGGGTCGTGGAGCGGTTCTTCGACAAGCCCTGAGGCCCCAGACGCGACGATGGCGCGGTCCCCTTGCGGGGAC
>NZ_JBHVGB010000171.1:0-13281 GCF_042801335.1 Nocardioides sp. NPDC057577
AGTGGGCACTCTGGTGCCAACTCGGCCGACGTACGTGACGCCTCGGCCTGCGGGGGTGACGCCTCGGCAGGTCAGTAGTCGGTGCGGTCGCGTTTCGAGAGCCATGCGTCGAACGGGTCGTACGCCTGCGGGATCCGCAGCTCGTCGACCTTGGTCGGCCAGTCGTGGTGCTCGTTGGCGCGGCCGGTCCCGAACAGGTTGTAGAAGGCGAGGTCGTCGAACCCGCCCTTGGCCGCGTCGTCACGGTCGGCGGCGTAGACGACGCGGTCCAGCCGCGCCCACAGCGCGGTCGCCAGGCACATCGGGCAGGGCTCGCACGAGGTGTAGAGGGTGCACCCGGCCAGCGAGAAGCTGTCGGCCTCCTTGCACGCGGAACGGATCGCGACGATCTCGGCGTGGGCGCTCGGGTCGAGGTCGCGGGTGACCCGGTTCTGGCCGGTCCCGAGCAGGATGCCGTCGCGGAGGATAATGGCCCCGAACGGGCCACCGCCGTTGTTGACGTTGCGCACGGCGAGTGCGACCGCCTGCTCCAACCACATGGCGTCAGTCATGCCGATTCCCCCTTGCACAGGCCCGAGGATCGATGTTTCCACTGTCATTCTGCCTCCGACATCACTCGACCTCGTGAAGGCGATCGTAGGTGGCGCTGATGGCCGAGACGCGGTCGCGGCCGGCGCGTCCGCGCTCGTGGAGTACGCCGTCGGCGAGCACGCTCGCCAGCGACATCGGCGCCGCCAGGGAGTCGAAGGCGAGAGCACCCTGGACCGGGCACTCCAGTGCGACGTCGGCACGGCCGAGGTGGACGGTTCCGGTCGGGTCGGCGATCACGATCACCGTGCTCCCGGAGGCCGCGGCGGCGTCGACGAACTCGCCGAAGCCCGGGGGCCGGCGCCGCAGCCCGACCGCGACCACCACCGATCCCTCGCCGAGCTCGGCCAGCTCCTCGCCGATCACCTGGCCGGGAGCGGGCGCGAGCGTGACCCGCTCGCGGGTCTGGGTGAGCTGCTGGCGCAGGTGGAGCGCGACCGGGTAGGAGTTGCGCCAGCCCGCGACCATCACGTCGCTCGCTCCGGCGATGGCCTCGATCGCCTCGGTGATGCCGGCCTGCTCCACGACCCGCGCGATCGCCGCCGCCTCTCCCTCGGCGTGGGCGCTCAGGTCCGGGGCGCCCTCGACCCGCCGCGGCTCGCCGGCCGTACGCAGCCCCCGCAGGTGGTCGCGTACGTCGTCGAAGCCGTCGAATCCCAGCGACCGGAAGAGCCGGCTCATCGTCGCCTTGGACACCTCCGCGAGCGAGGCCAGCTCGGCCGCGCGGTAGGTCGCCAGGTCGTCGAGATGCTCCAGCAGCGTGTCGGCCGCCTTGCGTTCCTGGGGCGAGAGCGTCTGATAGGTCGCGGCGATCCGTCGGTCGATCCGCTGGTCCACCGGGCTCATGTGGGCACTGACGCCCAGGCGTCCGGCTCGGCCGACCCGTCGCGCTGCAGGGTCGCCTCGATGAGTCCGTAGGGACGGTCGGCGGCGAAGAAGACCTCGTTCGGGTTCTCCAGGTCGAAGGGGGAGAGGTCGACGAGGAAGTGGTGCTTGTTGGGGCAGGAGATCCTGAACTCCGCGATCCCCTCGAACGCCTCCATCACCGCCCGGCCCATCTCGTAGATGGTCTGCTGCAGCGCGAGCGAGTGCACCTCCGCGAACGTGTCGAGCATGATCGCGCGGATCCGGTCGTAGGCCTCGTTCCAGTCCTCCGGGTGGGTCTCCCACCGCCACCATGCGGTGACCTCGGTCGCCAGGATCCGGTCGGTCGTCTCGGCGAGGGTGGTGTAGCGGTCGCGCGGGAACCCGTGGAACTCCGAGCCGGTCGACTTGAGCACCACCAGGTCGCTCAGTCCGGACAGGACGAAGGTTCGTTCCTCGAAGCGGTTGACGGCCGCCGTACGCGTCTCCTGCCCGCGCCGGGCGAACGAGAACTCGTTCGCCGGGATGCGGTCCCAGGAGTAGGACTCCGCCTTCATCACCGACCCGGTGACCCACGGCTGCCCTGCCCAGTGGGCGGTGAGGTCGAGCAGGAACGCCTCCGGCGAGGTGATGCCGAGCTCCTTGGCCTTCGCGTAGACCACGTTCTTCTGGGTGTCGGTGGCGTGCACGTGCACGTTGTCACCCTCGGTGAAGGCCGTCGCGAAGTCGCCCCTGAGCTGGGTGGACACGTTCAGGTCGTGGATCGTGTGCCGCGCGCCCTCCCTGTCGACCTTGACCAGGCGTACCTCCGCCTTGCCGTGCTGGTTGGGGCCAAGAGTGATCGACATCAGCTTCCTCGATAGGTCGTGTAGGAGAACGGGCTGAGCAGGAGGGCGACATGGTGGTGCTCGCCGGCGGTGACGGTGAACCCGATGTTCACCTCGGGGAAGAAGGTCTCGCGGTCCTGCTCCGCGAACCACGGTCCGGTCGTGAAGGTCAGCGTGTGCGGCCCGGGCGGTACGTCGCCCTCGAACCGCACCCGCCCGTCGGCATCGGTGGTCGCGGTGCGCGCGCTGTCGTCGGGGAGGATGAGCATCACCGGGAGCGCGGCGGCGGGCCGGCCCAGGGCGGCATCGAGGACGTGCGTGGAGACGGTGGTCATGCCAGCAAGCCTCGCAGCCGGAGCAACGCGATCTCGGCGAGCTGGCCCTTGGTCACCGTGATTTCGGTAGCCGGGTCGTTCTTCAGCCGCTCCTCGAGGAGCGCGAGCATCTCCTCGGCGCTGCGTCCGGCGGCCCGCACCAGGTAGATCCTCCCGAACCGCTCCTCGTAGGCCGCGTTCCCCGCCCTCAGCCGCGTCTGCACCTCGGCGTCGGCCGGGTCGACCCCGGCCTGCTCACGGGCGGAGAGCGCGGCGCTCTCCCCGTCCCCAAAGTGGCGTTCCCCGATCCGGGGGTGGTCGGCCAGGGCTCCCTCGACCTCCGCGTCGGTCCAGGCCGCCGCCAGCCGCTCCGCGGCGGCCAGCAGGTCACCTACGTCCGCATAGGGCCGGCCCGCGACCAGCCCGGCCGCCCACGAGGGGATCGCGACACAGGGTGCGACGACGCCCTCCGCCTCGTCGGCGGGCAGGGCATCGAACTCGGCGAGCGTCATGGTCACCAGGGCAGCCTATGAAACGATCGTTTCGGCGTCCGCAACGCAGGTTGCCGTTGTGTAACGCCCGGGCGGCTACCCCGCGAAGCTCTGGGCCAGGGCGAGGAGGTCGCGGTCGCGGCCGGGTGCGGCGACCAGGCAGAGCCCGGCGGGCAGGTTGCCCGCGGTGCGGACCGGGATCGAGACGGCGGGGAGGCCGGCGATCCCGGCGATGCAGGTCAGGCGCATAGTGTCGTCGCGCACCGCGGCCGCCTCGGCAGCGGTCGGCGCCACCGAGGAGGCGCTGGGGTAGGCGAGGACGCGGCCCCCGACGACGTCGAGGATCTCCGTACGCGCCTGCGCAAGCACCGCACGCGCCTCGGCGGCCTGCTCCCGGGTCACCGACCGGGCCATCTCGAACCGACCGCGTACGGCCTCTCCGAGGGTGTCGAGCCGGGTCTCCAGCCAGTCCCCGTGGGCCTGCCACGCCTGGTAGGCCTGGCCGATGACGAAGGCCTGACGCCACTCGTCCAGCCTGGCCACGTCCCAGGCCAGCGGCTTGGACCCGGGCAGCGCCTCGCTCACCGCGGTGGCGACGTCCTCCGTGGCGAGCCCGACCAGCGCCGGCACCAGGTGGATCTCGTCCAGCGCTGTGCCCGAGTCGGGAGATCCGGGAGCCTCCGGCAGCAGTACGTCACCCACCGCCTGCAGCAGGAACGCCGAACGTGTCATCCACCCGACGGTGTCGAAGGCCTTGGCGAGCGGGAGCAGCCCCTCGCGGGAGACGGCCCCGTGCGACGTACGGATCCCGTAGAGGCCCTGGTAGGCGGACGGGACCCGGATCGAGCCGCCGGTGTCGGTGCCGAGCCCGATCGAGGCGTGGCCGAGGGCGACCGCGGTCGCCGACCCCGATGACGAGCCACCGGGGATCCGTCCCGGAGCCTTCGGGTTCGGCGGTGCCCCGTAGTGGGCGTTGAGCCCCGAGAGGGAGTAGGCGAACTCCTCGGTGCGCGCGATCCCACGCACCGACGCCCCGGCGTCGAGCAGGGCGGCGACGGCGGCGGCGTGCGACGGTGCCACCGGCGCCTGCTCCAGCCATGCCGGGCTCCCGGCGCCGACCGCGAAGCCGGCGACCGCGAAGAGGTCCTTGACCGCGACTGTCTCACCCGAGAGGGCGCCGTCGGCGGTGTGCGAGGAGACCAGCGGGTCACCGACGACCCGCCAGATCCGGGTGTCGAAGGCCGGCGCGGGCGCCGAGACATGGGCCGCGGTGACCTGCCAGCCGCCGTACTCGATCCGCACCGGGTCCCGCGCCCACAGCTGCGTCTGCAGCCCGCGCCCACCGCGGTCGAGCTCCGTGACGGCCACGATCAGCGCGTGGTCCTCGTCGATCACCTGCACGTGGGTCTGCACGATGCGCCGCTTCGGTGCGCCGCCGCGCGATCCACGGAAGGCGGAGATCTGCTCGTGCCCGACGAGCAGCCCGGCGGCATCGCCACGCAACGTCGTCGGGGAGTCGGCGAAGAGGGAGTCCAGAGCGGCGACGTCGTCGGACATCAGCGCGCTCTCGTACGCCCGGAAGGCCTGCAGCAGCCCGTGCGGGACAGGCTTGAGCTCAGTCATAGGGCGAAGTCTGCCTTGCGGATCGTGGCGTGTACGCCTTTGACGACGTCGACGACCTGGGAGATCCGGAAGTCGGTGGCCGCCGAGAGATAGGCGTAGGCGTCCTCCGGAGACATTCCGAACCGCGCGCTGAGCAGGGCGATCGCGGCCCGAACGCAGTTCTGCGTGGCGACGTCGAGGGACTCGTCGAGCCCGGTGGGGATGAGAAATTCCGACGTCTCCGCCAGCGGCCCGGCGAGTTCGCCGAACCGCGCGGCGGCCTCCTCGCGAGCGACCAGGTCGAAGCGGAGCGTTGCCCGGAGCGAGGCCTCCAACGCGGTCAGCGAGACCTCGCCGTCACCCTGCGCGAAGTGCGGGTCGCCGACGTAGGCCAGCGCTCCGGCGACCTGGACGGGCAGGTAGAGGGTCGCCCCGGCCGTGAGCAGCCGGATGTCGATGTTGCCGCCGTGCGAGCCGGGTGGGACCGAGTGCGGCCGCTCGGACCCCGGCACGGCGACCCCCATGATCCCGAGGAACGGGTCGAGGGCGAACGACGCCGGCCCGATCACCCCGCGCCCGTCGACGACAGGCGTGAAGACGCTGTGCACCGGCTCGTCGCCGCGCGGGTACTCGCCCGGCAGCGCGCCTCGCCCGTGCCGGTTGGACACCACTCCGTAGG
Organism: Nocardioides sp. NPDC057577; assembly: GCF_042801335.1. Classification (NCBI taxonomy): domain Bacteria; kingdom Bacillati; phylum Actinomycetota; class Actinomycetes; order Propionibacteriales; family Nocardioidaceae; genus Nocardioides; species Nocardioides sp. NPDC057577. The sequence continues at coordinate 5,366 of NZ_JBHVGB010000171.1, forward strand.
GCACCCGCGGGAGCGTCTCCAGCACCGTGATCGCCAGCAGGTCACCGACCTCGGCGCCCTGGACCTCGATCGGCCGCGAGACCACGTGCGGGCCGTCGACGCCGAAGGTCCGCTCATAGCCGGATGCGGCCAGCGCGACCGCGTCGGAGAGGACCTCCTCGACCCCGTGCGAGGCGAAGAACTTCTCCGGGTTGCGCCCCTGGTCCTCGAGGATGCCCTCGTGGGAGATCGTGTCCACGGTCACCGAGGTCCCCGGCGCGATGCTCAGCACGGGGGAGTCCGTCGCGCACGGCAGCCGCCCCCACAGCACGTTGTCGACCTCGGCCGGAAGGTAGGTCGTGGAGCTGATCGGTCCGGTTCCCGGCTGCAGTGCCGTCACGGTGGGGGCAGTCATGGCCGAACCGTATGGAACGGATGTTTCAGGCTCGTGACGAGCGGATCAGCCGGTGGCTCAGAAGACGAGCGCGACGCCGAGCAGCACCGCGATGAGCAGCAGCGCGCCGCCGAGGATGAACCCGGTGGCGAAGGCTGGCAGCGGGCGCCGCTCCCGCATGGCGCGCTCGACCCGTGCCCAACGGATCATCGCGAAGACCGTGCACAGGATCGCCGTGAGCACCAGGAGGCCGATCACCCCGACGCGCACGCCCTCCGCGGTGGGCACCTGGAACGAGTGCAGCGCGACCGCACCGGCGAGCAGGCCGAGCACGGTGCGCGCCCAGGCCAGGAACGTACGCTCGTTGGCCAGCGTGAACCGGGGATCCGGCTCGGAGCCGTGGTCGTAGACCCAGTGCGGGTGTCGGGGGTCGGTCATGCCCCCATCGTCCACCACATCGGGTCCCGATCTAGATTATTACCCATGGGTAATAGCGAACAGGCTGAGTTCGATCGTGACATCGCGGTCCGCAGGACCGACGGCAACACCTATGCGGCCGACCTGGCCCCCGGCTGGGTGGTCGGCGGCGGGGTCAACGGCGGCTACCTGCTCGCTGTCATCGCCAACGCGCTGCGGGCACACCTGCCGAACCACCCGGACCCGATCGTGCTGAGCGCGTTCTACGCCGGCGCGAGCACCCCGGGGCCGGCGGAGGTCCGCATCGAGACCAAGCGCGACAAGGGCTCGCTGGCCATCGCGACCGCCGAGCTGTGGCAGGGCGAGGAGCTGCGGATCACCACCACGGCGACGTACGCCGACCTCGACGGTCTCCACGCCAGGAGCAGCGGCTTCGAGCGGGTCACCGCGACCGAGCCGGAGCTGCCGCCGCTCGAGGAGTGCCTCTCCTCGACCACGGCGCCTGAGGAGGTCAAGGAGTTCGTACCGATGCTGGACCGCTACGAGCTCTGTGTGCCCAAAGACCAGTTCGTCTGGGGCGGCGCGGCGCCGAGCGGCGAGGCCGTCTTCACCGGCTGGTTCCGTCACCACGACCGCGAGCCCGACCCGCTCTCGCTGCTGCAGGTGCTCGACGCGCTCCCGCCGGTGACCTTCGGGCTCGAGCTGCCGGGCTGGGCGCCGACCCTCGAGCTCACCTGCCACATCCGCCACAAGCCGGCGCCGGGCTGGCTCAAGGTCACCCACTTCTCGCGCAACCTCTCGGGTGGCATGTTCGAGGAGGACTGCGAGGTGTGGGACTCCGAGGGCAAGCTCGTCGCGCAGGCGCGTCAGCTGGCTCGGCTGCCGCGCGCCTGACGGGTCAGGTCGGACGGTCGGAGCGGGACGGTCACATCGGGGCGCAACGGTCCTTCCCGCCGTACGCGTCCCAGTGCCACGCCTCGGGCGCGTACTGCTTCAGCCCGACGCTCAGCGCGGTCTTGTTCAGGAACTGCCACACCGCGCTGGCCGGCTCCGAGGCCCGTGTCGCGCAGGTCTTGCCGCCGGTCGCGCTCGGCTGCTCGAAGTCGATGGCGATGCCGAGCTGGTGGGAGGAGTGGCCGGGCTGCGCGGTGAGCGTGTAGTCGCCGGCCGGGCAGCCGCCGGTGACGTCGGTCTGGCACAGCGCCTTCTGCTTCTTCATCGTCCGGAACGAGCTGCCCGCGACCAGGTCGACCCCCTGCTTCGAGGCCTTCTTGACCAGCGCCGCCGCGGCCCCGGAGATGCGTGCGTTGACGACGGTCAGGCCGTCGGAGCCGTCGATGTAGTAGGGGTCGCCCTTGGTGCTCTCGGTGCCCGTGTTGGGCAGCCCTTCGACTGCGCAGAGCCGCACCGGGATCAGCTTGCCCTCGTCGTACCCCTCGCCCTCGCCGAGGTCCTTCGTCCCCGGCGAGCACACGAGCGCGGTCGAGTCGGCGCGGACGTCGCCGACCGGCTTCGTCGGCGCTGCGACCTGGAGAAGCTTGCCCTCGGTGGCGCCGGCGGCGCGTTGCTCGGAGGCCTCCACGGCCAGCTCGGCGAGGTGGCCGGTGACCCCGCCCGCCTCCGTGTCGGCGTCGGCCTGGCCGGCGTCCGGTGCCGTCTTCGGGACGTCGTCGGGGCAGGTCGTGATCGACTCGCTCAACGGCTTCTGGGTGCCGGTCGCGACCGTGATGTTCGCGCACACGACCGTGGTGTGGTCGCGCTTGGCGTAGGTGTCCTGCCAGGTCCGGTAGCCGGCGACCGAGAAGCTGCTCCCCGCCTCGTCGGCCTGCAGCGTACGCAGCCGCAGGCCGTCGCCGTAGGCGCCCGGCTGCTCCAGCCAGGTTCCGATGTCCGCGGCGGTGACCTCCCAGCCGACGCTGCGCAGCGACGCGACCGCCACTGACAGGTCGCTGCCGACGCCGTTCAGGTCGTCGGTCGTGGTCTGCTCCCACTTCTGCGTCTGGTCGTAGAAGTCGTACGCCCCATAGCCGCCGACCCCGACGAGCGCGAGCACCAGCAGCCCCGCGAGCACCTTCGGCCACCGCCGCTTCTTCGGCGGCTCGGGTCCGAACCTGCCGGGACCGAGACCCTGCGGGTACGCCGGGGGCGCCTGCCCCGCGTAGGGCTGTTCGGGGTAGGGCTGCTCGGGATAGGGCTGTTCCGAGTAGGGGTGTTCCGGGTACGGCTGGTCGAGGTAGGGCTGACCCCGGTAGGGCCGCTGGTCCGGGTAGGGCCGCTGGCCGTAAGGCGGCTGCTCAGGCGGATAGGGCTGCTGCTGGGGCGGGTACGGCCGCTGCTCGGGGTAGCGCTGGCCGCCCGGGTGGGGCTGATGCTGGCCCGGATGAGGCCGTTGCTGGCCGGGGTGGGGCTGCTGCTGTCCCGGTTGCGGCTGTTGCGGCCGCCCCGGCTGCGGCTGCGGCCGCCCCTGCTGCCGTGGCCCGGGGAAGGGCTGCTGTCCCTGGTAGGGCGGACGAGGCTCGCCGGGGCGCCGCGGAGGCCACTGCTGATCGCTCATGATCGGGCCCCGGACGGGGGCAGGCAGGCGATGAGCAGAAGACGGCGGGGCACGGCGTTGGAGCGTACCCAAGAGACACCACTTTTCGGGTGTCTAGGGAACAATCTCACACGTGAACAGCCCCAAGACCGTAGTGGCCGCGGCGATCCTCAGCGCCGACGGCAAGCAGGTGCTGGCCGCGAGGCGCACCTCCCCGCCCGAGGCCGCCGGACGCTGGGAGCTCCCCGGAGGCAAGGTCGAGGAAGGGGAGACGCCCGAGGCGGCCCTCGTCCGGGAGATCGGCGAGGAGCTCGGCTGCCTGATCGAGGTGCTCGACTGGATGCAGGGCGAGGCGCCGATCGGCGAGAGCCACCGGCTGGTCGCCGCGACCGCCCGGGTGGTCGCGGGGGAGCCGAGGCCGCGCGAGCACGACCAGGTCCTCTGGCTGGCCGCCGAGGACCTCGACTCGGTCGACTGGCTGGAGCCCGACCGTCCGTTCCTCGACGGGCTCCGTCACGTACTCGGAGTTCCCGAAGGGTCGACCCTGCGCGGCATCTTCTTCGAAGAGGAGTACGCCCGCTCGGCGGCGGAGACCCTCGAGCGCGAGGGCTGGACGGCCCGGGTCAGCCGGGAGCGCTACCAGGGCGAGGACGACGACGAGGACCACCCGTGGTCGGTGGAGACGGACGCCCCGGAGATGGTCCTGGAGCTGCTGGTGGACGAGTACGACGGCTGGCTCGACATCCCCGAGGACGCACCGGACGACTCGATCGCCCCTGAACCCGTCGACCTCCCCGACAACCCGAAGCGGATAAAGCGCCCCGACCTAGGATCGAGCTCGTGACTTCTCAGAAGAGCCTGCTGCTCGTGCACGCCCACCCCGACGACGAGACGATCGCGACGGGAGCGACGATGGCGAGATACCTCGCCGAGGGCGCCCGCGTCACCCTGGTGACCTGCACGGCAGGGGAGATGGGCGAGATCCTGGTCCCCGGCCTGGCCCATCTCGCCGCCGATCAGGACGACGCCCTGGGCGAGCACCGCCGCGGCGAGATCGAGGACGCGATGGCGGCTCTGAAGGCGCCCGACGGTAGCCAGGTCGACCACCGCTGGCTGGGCGGATTCGGCAACTACCGCGACTCCGGGATGACCTGGAGCGAGGACCGCACCCACGCGCAGCCTGACCCTGACGCCCGCGAGAACGCCTTCTGGTACGCCGACCTCAACGAGGCCGCCGACCACCTCGTCACGATCATCCGCGAGGTGCGCCCGCAGGTACTGGTCACCTACGACGAGTTCGGCAACTACGGCCACCCCGACCACATCCAGGCCCACCGGGTCGCGACGTACGCCGCCCATCTCGCCGCCGTGCCGACCTACAAGAAGGAGCTCGGCGAGGCCCACGAGATCGACCGGATCTTCTGGACCGCGATCGCGGAGAGCTGGATCCGCGACGGGCTCCGGGCGGCCCGGGAGGCCGGCGACGAGGACGCGCTCGGCGGGATGGACCCCGAGGGCCCCCTGCCGATGGCCACCCCCGACGTCGACATCGCCGCCGCGATCGACGGCACCGCCTACGCCGACCAGAAGGTCGCCGCGATGCGCGCCTACCCCACCCAGATGGACATGGAGCAGGGCATGTTCGCGATGACCAACAGCCTCGGCACGACCGCGTGGTCCCACGAGCACTTCCGGATCGCCAAGGGAGACGTCGACGCGACCGGCCTGACTGACCTCTTCGCCGGGTTGTGAGGCTGCTCGGCGTCGGCCTGGCTCGTGGTGTGGCCGGTCTTCTCCTCGGCCTCCTCGTCGGGGTCGCGGCGGTCGCAGTCCACCCCTGGTGGTGGGGTCTGCTGCTCGCCGTGGCCGCGTCCTCGGCGATGCTGATCGTGCTGCCGCGGGGAGTCTCGAGGATCGCGTACGCCGCGGCCTGGGCGATCGTGGTCGCGCTGGCCGCGACGCCGAGGCCGACGGGCGGGTACGCCGTCGCGGGCGACCTGGCGGGATATCTGATGATCTTCTGGGCAGTGCTGATGATCGTGGTGGCCACCGCTACCGTGTCGAGGGTCGTTTCCCGGGCTGATCAGGACCTCCCCGGGAAGTGACGAACGTCCCAAGATGGGCTACGGGTTCGGCCTAGGGGGGTATAGGTCCTAGGCTCTCCCGCATGTCCACTGAGCCCGAGGCCTTCAAGGCCCCCGAGCCCGCGAAGCAAACTCACGCGGCCGGGTCCAACGCCAGCCAAGCTGGCGCGGACGATGCTGCCATCGAGACGATCATGATCCCTCAGATCGAGATCGACGCCCGTGTTGCCGAGTCCACGGGTGCCAAGCCGGTTCCGAACGATGAGCCCGACGGCGCGACCCGGGTGGTCCCTGCCGGCGACTTCGACGAGGATCTGGCCGAGGAGACCCTGCTGCGCAGCACGATGCTGCGCTCGGAGCTGCCGAAGCGCGCGGAGCTGCCCGACGAGGACAACTTCCTGTTCGTCTCGAAGAACCGGAAGTTCGCCCCGGAGCCGGACGCGGTCGACGCCGCCCCCGACCTGGCCAGCGAAGCGGCCACCGAGGTCGCGCTCGACAACCAGGTCCAGGACCCCCACGACCTCGATGACGAGCCGCTCGAGGAGACGGTCATGGGCGTCGGGCCGTTCGTCGTGAACGAGCCGGTCCCTGCCGACCACGCCTCCGACAACCACCCGGCCTACGAGCACCCCGCTTACGAGCACCCCGCCTACGAGCAGCCCGCCTACGATCAATCGGCCTACGACCACTCCGCCTTCGAGCAGCCCGACTACGCCCAGCCGGTCGCGGCTGAGCGCAAGCCGCTCGGCACCGGCACCAAGGTCGCCGCTGCGGTCGCGGGCAGCGTCGCCATCCTGGCCTTCGCCGGCTGGGCTGCTGCGTACGCCGTCGCCGGGGAGAAGATCGCCGAGGGCACCACGGTCGCGGGCGTGGACATCGGCGGCATGACGGCCGCCGAGGCCACGCCGCTGTTGGACCAGAAGTTCGCTCCGGCCCACAGCCAGCCGATCAACGTGACCGCCGGCGACAGCACGACCGAGGTCAACCCGGCCGATGCGGGCCTGAGCTTCGACGCCGAGGCGACGATCGAGAAGGCCGACGCCGTACGCAGCTGGAGCCCGGTCAAGCTGTGGAAGCACTTCACCGGCGGTGGCGAGATCGAGCCCGTCGTCAAGTCCGACGACAAGCTGATCGCCAAGGTCGCCGCCAAGGTCAACAAGCGCGCCGGCACCCCCTTCAAGGACGGCGACGTCGTCATCAAGAAGGGCAAGGTCAAGACCACCCAGCCGGTCGCGGGCGAGGGCGTCAGCGACGACGCGCTCCTGACCGCGCTCGCCGGTCAGCTGCTCGTCGAGGGCGACCGCAAGGCAGACGTACCGCTCGCGGAGCTCACCCCCGACGTCGACGAGGCCGACGTCCAGGAGGCGGTCGACAAGGTCGCCACTCCGGCCGTCTCCGGGCCGATCACGCTGAAGTTCGAGAAAACCCCGGTGGAGCTGTCTCCGAAGGAGTTCGGCGACGCGATCCGGTTCGATCCCAAGGACGGCGAGCTGCAGGCCTCGGTCGCGCCCAGCAAGCTCAAGAAGGTGCTCAAGAAGGCCCTCGCCGACGACGCCGCCAAGCCGGTCGACGCGACCATCAAGATGGTCAACGGCGCCCCGAAGGTCATCCCCGCCAAGCCGGGTGTCACCTTCAACCAGAAGGACCTGGAGGCGGTCTTCCTCGACGTCGTCACCGCGCCGCAGGGCGAGCGCACCGTCGAGGTGAAGTCGAAGGTCGCCAAGCCCAAGGTCACCACCGAGGAGGCCAAGGCCTGGGGTGTGAAGGAGAAGGTCTCCACCTTCACCACCAACTTCCCCTACGCCGAATACCGCAACGTCAACATCGGCCGCGCCGCTGAGCTGGTCAACGGCACCGTGCTCGCGCCGGGGGACACCTTCTCGATGAACGGCATCGTCGGGGAGCGTACGGCCGCCAACGGGTTCACCAAGGGCTGGATGATCCAGAACGGCGTCTTCCGGGAGGACTACGGCGGCGGTGTCTCGCAGATGGCGACGACCACGTTCAACGCGATGTTCTTCGCGGGTCTCCAGGACGTCGAGCACAAGGCGCACTCGCTCTACATCGACCGCTACCCGATCGGTCGGGAGGCGACGGTCGCCTGGCCCTCGCTGGACCTGAAGTTCAAGAACAACACCAAGTACGGCGTCCTCATCCGCTCCTGGGTCAACCCCGCCAGCGGCAGCAGCCAGGGTTCGGTGACCGTCGAGATGTGGTCCACCAAGATCTGGGACATCAAGACCCGCACCGGTGAGCGCTACGACTTCAAGTCGCCGGGCAAGCAGAAGATCACCGACGGCAACTGCGAGAACACCGTCGGCGCCCAGGGCTTCTCGATCAACGTCTGGCGCGACTTCTACAACGCCGGATCGGGCTCGAAGGCCAACACCGAGACCTTCAAGACCACCTATATCCCGCAGGACGAGGTCGTGTGCACCGACGAGTCGGAGAAGCCGCCGCCGCCCGCGGACCCCAACTGACCCGAGTCGGCCGGTTCTGACACCATCCC
>NZ_JBHVGB010000172.1:0-13134 GCF_042801335.1 Nocardioides sp. NPDC057577
GGGCCGCCGCCTCACACTCCACGCCGAGCCGGAAGTCGACCATGTCGAGCACGTCGTGCTGCGTACGGATCGCGGAGGACTCCAGCGCGAACGGCGACGGCGCCGGGACCGCCAGGACGAACGAGCCGCGACCCTGGAAGGTCTCGACCAGACCCTCGGCGCGCAGCCGGGTGACCGCCTCGCGCGCCACCGTCCGCGACACCCCGTACGTCCCGACCAGGTCGGACTCCGAGGGCAGCTTCTCACCCGGCGCGAGGTCTCCGGCGAGGATCTGGTCCTTGATCCCGGAGACGACGCGATCGGCGAGCCCGGCGCTAACTGTCATGCCGAGAACTTAGCCGTCTCCACGGTGTGCTTGCGCATCTGGTCGCTGAGCGTGAAGCCGAGACCCGGGCGGTCCGGGACCCACATCTGGCCGTCGTGGATGTCGATGCGCTCCTCGAAGAGCGGGTTGAGCCACTCGAAGTGCTCCACCCACGGCTCGGTCGGGTAGGCCGCGGCGAGGTGCAGGTGGATCTCCATCGCGTAGTGCGGCGCGAGCGCCAGACCGGCGTGGGCGGCGAGGGTGGCGAACTTCAGGAACGGGGTGATCCCACCGATGCGCGGCGCGTCGGGCTGCACGATGCCGCGGTAGCCGGCGTCGATCAGCGCCATGTGCTCGGGCACCGAGGTCAGCATCTCGCCGGTCGCAATCGGGGTGTCGAACGTACGCGACAGGTCGGCGTGGCCGACGGCGTCCCAGGCGTCGAGCGGCTCCTCGATCCAGATCAGGTCGAACTGCTCGAGCTCGCGGCACATCCGGCGGGCGCGGGCGCGGTCCCACTGCTGGTTGGCGTCGACCATCAGCGGGGTGTCGCCGAGGTGCTCACGCATCGCGGCGACGCGACGCAGGTCCTCGGCCCAGTCGGGCTGGCCGACCTTGATCTTGATGCCGCCGATCCCGGCCTCCAGCGACGCGGTCGCCTTCTCCTTGATCTCCTCGACGCTCGCCTGGAGGAAGCCGCCGGAGGTGTTGTAGACGCGGCAGGAGTCGCGGTGGGCGCCGAGGAGCTTGGCCAGCGGCAGGCCGGCGCGGCGGGCCTTGAGGTCGTAGAGCGCCACGTCGAGAGCGGCCACGGCCTGGGTCGCCACGCCGCTGCGGCCGACGGAGGCGCCGGCCCACATCAGCGACTCGTAGATCTTGGCGATGTCGGAGGGGTCCTGGCCGATGGCGACCTGGGCGATCTCCTTGAGGTGGGCGTACTGCGCCGGGCCACCGGCGCGCTTGGAGTAGCTGAACCCCATGCCCTCGAAGCCCTGCTCGGTGGTCACCTCGACGAAGAGCAGCACGGTCTCGGTGAGCGGCTTCTGCCGCCCGGTGAGCACCTTGGCATCACTGACCGGGTTCTCGAGCGGGAGGACGACGTGGGAGAGGGTCAGTGACGTGATGCGGTCGGCGGCCATGGCGGGATGCTCCTCGATGGGCTAAGTTGTATGACAAGTTCAGAACTTATCCGATGAGTGGTGAGGAGTCCAGAGCGTGCAGTATTCCCCGACCGTCAGACAAGTCCCCCGCTGGCGCGATCTGGCGCCGTTCCTGCGGCCGCGCCCGTTCCGCTGGCGGGCGGCCGACCGGCGGCTGGCCCGCTGTCTCAGCGTCGACGACCTCGAGCGGGCCGCCCGGCGACGGGTGCCGACGGCGGTCTGGGACTACGTCTACGGCGGCTCGGACGGCGAGCACGCGATGCACCGGAACCGAGCGGCCTTCGACCGCGTCGAGCTGCGGCCCACGGCCTTCGGCCAGGTGGGCGAGCCGGAGGTGCGTACGTCGATCCTGGGTCGGCCCGCGGCGGCACCCATCGTGCTGGCGCCGACCGGCTACACCCGGCTCAGCCACCACACCGGCGAGCGAGCGGTCGCCGCGGCGGCGGCCGCGGCGGGTCTCCCCTACACGCTCTCGACGTACGCGACGACCTCGATCACCGACGTCGCCCACGCGGCGCCGCAGGGACGCAACTGGTTCCAGGTCTATCTGATGAAGGACCGCGCGGTGACGCTCGACCACATCGCCGAGGCGGCCTCGCAGGGCTATGAGGCACTGATGCTGACCATCGACACGACCGTGACCGGGATGAAGCGCAAGGACAAGCTCAACGGGTTCGCGATCCCGCCCCAGCTGAGCCTGCGTACGTTCGCGGGCATGGCCCGCCACCCCGGGTGGGTCGCCGACATCCTGACCACCGAGCCGCTGCGGTTCGCGACCTTCCCCGAGGGGTCGCACTACGGCCGGTGGGGCATGTCCAACGAGCTGCGCGAGCAGGCGATCCGGCCCTCGGACATCGGCTGGCTCAAGGAGCACTGGGACGGCCCGGTGGTGGTCAAGGGTGTGCTCTCGGTCGCCGACGCGGTCGCTTGTGCCGAGGCCGGCGCCGACGCCGTGGTGGTGTCCAACCACGGCGGCCGTCAGCTCGACCGCGCCCCGGTTCCACTGGAGCTGCTGCCGGCCGTGGTCGACGCGGTCGGCGACCGGGCCGAGGTCTACGTCGACTCCGGCGTCCGATCCGGCGGCGACATCGCGGCCGCGCTCGGACTCGGGGCACGCGGCGTGGTGATCGGCCGCCCCTATCTCTACGGCCTGATGGTCGCCGGGCAGCAGGGGGTCGACGCCACCTTGACGCTGCTGGTCGAGGAGCTGCGCCGGGCGATGTGCCTGCTCGGCACCCCCGACATCGCCGCGATCGGCCCCGAGCACGTACGCCTGCGGTCGGCATGACCGCGCCCGCCTCCCTCACAGACCCAAGGAGAACCGTGACCGACCTCGTCCACGACCTGCGAGCCGCGCTCGGGGAGAGCGCAGTGCTGACCGATCCGGCCGACATGGCGGCGTACGTCACCGACTGGACCGGCAGCTTCACCGGCAGCGCCCTCGCGGTCGTGCGCCCGGCCTCGACCGCCGAGGTCGCGACGGCGGTCCGGCTGTGCGCGGAGGCGGGCGTCGGGGTCGTCCCGCAGGGCGGCAACACCGGCCTCGTCGGCGGCGGTGTGCCCGACTCCGGCAGCGACCAGATCGTGCTCTCGCTCGGCCGGATGCGGCGGGTCCGGGAGGTCGACCCGGTCGCCGACACGCTCGCCGTCGAGGCCGGAACGCCCTTGGCGACCGTGCAGGAGGCTGCCGCGGCCGCCGGGCGGCTCTTCCCGCTCTCGCTCGGCTCGGAGGGCTCGTGCACCATCGGCGGCACGATCGCGACCAACGCCGGCGGCACCGCGGTGCTGCGCTACGGGATGATGCGCGAGCTGGTGCTCGGGCTCGAGGTGGTGCTCCCCGACGGCCGCGTCTGGGACGGGCTGCGACCGCTGCGCAAGGACAACACCGGCTACGACCTCAAGCAGCTCTTCATCGGCTCCGAGGGCACGCTCGGCGTCGTCACCGCGGCCGTGCTGCGGCTGCTGCCCGCGACACCGCGCCGGGCGACCGCCTTCGTCGCGCTCGAGTCGGTCGAGGCCGCGACCGAGCTGCTTCCCCTGCTCCGCGAGCACGGTGGCGGTCAGCTGACCACGTGGGAGCTCCTCGGCCGCCAGGCCGTCGACCTGGTCCTCGCCCACCTGCCCGGCGTGCGCGACCCGTTCGCGGAGCGGCACGAGTGGTACGGGCTCGTCGAGCTCGCCGGCACCTCCGCGGACGTGGACGAGCGCCTCGAGTCGGCCCTCGGGGCCGCCGCTTCGCAGGGCCTTCTCCTCGATGCCGTGATCGCCGGCAGCCCGGCCCAGCGCGAGTCGCTGTGGGCGCTGCGCGAAGGCGTATCGGAGGCGCAGAAGAGCGAGGGCGCCACCCTCAAGCACGACGTCACCCTGCCGATCACGTCCCTGTCCCGGTTCGTCGCCGAGGTCGGCCCCGGGCTGCTCGCCGCGCTGCCGGGGCTGCGGCTGGTGACGTACGGACACATCGGGGACGGCAACCTGCACTACAACATCTCCGCGCCGGTCGGCGACGACGCGGCGCTGAAGCGGGACGCTCCCACCCTGACCCGGATCGTCTACGACGCCGTCACCGCGCTCGGCGGCAGCATCTCCGCCGAGCACGGGATCGGCGCGCTCAAGCGGGATGCGGCGGCGGCGTACAAGACGGGTGTCGAGGTCGACCTCCTGCGTGCCGTCAAGCGGGCGATCGACCCCGACGGGGTGATGAACCCTCGCAAGGTGCTGTGAGTCAGAGCAGCGCTCTGCCTGAAGCAGAATCGCTTGCCGCGCGGCGTTCGCGGTGATTGCGTGTCCTCATGCGAATCCTGGTGCTCGGCGGCACAGTCTTCCTCTCCCGCGCAGTGGCGGAGTCGGCAGTACGTAGCGGTCACGAGGTGGTCTGCGCAGCGCGCGGCCGGTCGGGGACCGTCCCGGAGGGCGCGGAGCTCGTGCCGTGGGACCGCACCGAGACACCTCCCTCCGCCCTGACGGCTGCGAAGTTCGACGCGGTCGTCGACGTGGCCCGGATCCCCTCGTGGGTTCGCTCTGCCGTCGCCGCCTTCAGCGAGGCCCACTGGGTCTTCGTCTCGACCATCAGCGTGTACGCCGACCACGGCACCCCCGGAGGCACGCCGGACTCACTCCCTGTCCTCGCTCCGGCGACGGACGACGTCGAGGGTGACGACCCCGATGCGTACGGCTCGATGAAGGTCGCCTGCGAGGAGCTCGTCCGCGCGGGTGCGGCCTCAGCCACCGTCGTCCGCCCCGGCCTGATCGTGGGCCCAGGGGACCCCAGCGGCCGGTTCTCCTACTGGCCGCGGCGCCTGAAGGCCGGCGGCGAGATCCTCGCTCCCGGCTCGCCCGACGACAGCGCCCAGGTCATCGACGTACGCGACCTGGCGGACTGGATCCTCCGCTGCGCCACCAACCGGGTGGATGGCACCTTCGACGCCACCGGTCCGTCGATGCCGATCAGCACCCTGCTGACCGAGACCGCGAGCGGCGTCGGCACCACCCCGGCCTGGAGCTGGCTCCCTCAGGACTTCCTCCAGGCCAACGACGTCGACCCCTGGTCAGGCGCCGGCTCGATCCCGCTGTGGCTCCCCCGCCCCGAGTACGACGGGATGCTCGCCCACGACACCACCTCGGCGATGGCAGCCGGCCTCACCACGCGCCCGATCGCCGAGACCGCCCGAGACTCCCTCGCCTGGCTGGAGGCCACCCCCGATGCGTACGTCACCGGCATCTCGCCGACCCGCGAGGCCGAGCTCCTCGACGTGTGGCGTCAGAGCCCCTGAGCGACCCGGTAGAACACCTGGTTCCAGCGCACCTGGTCGGCGAAGCCGCGACGGGTGGTGGACTCGTCGATGACCAGCAGCTCGGTGCGAGCGATGTTGGCGAAGACCTCGAAGGCCTCGATCCCGGCGGCGGTCGACATCACCGTGTGGTGCGCGCCGCCGGCGGTCAGCCAGGCCTCGGCCGAGGTCGCGAAGTCGGGGCGCGGGGCCCAGACGGCGCGCGCGACCGGCAGGTTGGGCAGCGCCTGCGTCGGGGGGACGACGTCGACCACGTTGGCGGTCAGCCGGAAGCGGTCGCGCATGTCGGCCAGCGAGACGACCACGGCACCCTCGCCAGGATCGGCGTCGAAGACCATCCGGACCGGGTCCTCGCGGTCGCCGATGCCGAGCGGGTGGATCTCGACGCGCGGGGTGGAGGTCGTCAGCGAGGGGCAGACCTCGAGCATGTGGGCACCGAGGATGACCTCCGCGCCCGGGGTGAGGTCGTAGGTGTAGTCCTCCATCAGGGAGGCGCCACCGGGGAGCCCCTCCCCCATCACCTTCGCGGCCCGCACCAGCACCGCGGTCTTCCAGTCGCCCTCGGCACCGAAGCCGTAGCCCTTGCTCATCAGCCGCTGCACGGCGATGCCGGGGAGCTGGCGCAGGCCACCGAGGTCCTCGAAGTTGGTGGTGAACGCCTTCGCGTCCCGCTCCACCAGGAACGCCTCCATGGCGATCTCCTGGCGGGCGGCGTAGCGCAGCGAGTCGTGACGCTCGCCGCCACGGCGGAGCTCGGGGACGACGTCGTAGAGGTCCTCGTACTCGGCGACGAGCACGTCCACGGCGGCCTCGTCCACGGCCTCGACGGCGGCCACCAGGTCGTTGACGCCCCAGGTGTTGACCGAGACACCGAAGCGGAGCTCGGCCTCGGTCTTGTCGCCCTCGGTGACCGCGACGTTGCGCATGTTGTCGCCGAAACGGACCAGGTTGAGCCCGTGGGTGGCGGCCCAGCCGGCGGCGCCGCGGACCCAGGTGCCGACGCGGCGGGTGACCGCCGGGTTGGAGACGTGCCCGACGACGGTGGTGCGGGCGACGCCGAGGCGGGTGGCGATGTAGGCGTACTCCCGGTCGCCGTGCGCGGCCTGGTTGAGGTTCATGAAGTCCATGTCGATCTCCGACCAGGGGAGCTCGACGTTGGCCTGGGTGTGCAGGTGCAGGAGCGGCTTCTGCAGCGCGTCCAAGCCGGCGATCCACATCTTGGCCGGGCTGAAGGTGTGCATCCAGGTGATCACGCCGAGGACGTTGTCATCGGAGTTGGCCTCGAGCATCGCCCGGCGGATGGCCGCCGAGTCCTTCAGGACGGGCTTCCACACGACCTTCGCCGGTACGTCGCCGGAGGCGTCCAGAGCACGGGCGACCTCCTGGGACTGCTCGGCGACCTGGCGAAGGGTCTCCTCGCCGTAAAGGTCCTGGCTGCCGGTGAAGAACCAGACCTCGCGGTCGCCATAGGGTTTCGGCGCTGTGGGGTTGCTCATGTGGGGGTCCTTCCAGTGCTGGGTGTGGTTCGAGGACGGCGCAGCTCAGTGCTGGCCGTAGACGTTCTGGTAGCGGTCGTAGAGCGCGTCGACGTGATGAGGGTCGATCGGGAGCGGCTGGCCGAGCTGGCGCGCGATGTGCACCGTGCGGGCGACCTCCTCGCACATCACCGCGGCCTTGACCGCGGCGCGACCGTCCTTGCCGATGGTGAACGGGCCGTGGTTCCGCATCAGCACCGCCGGGCTGCGCGACTCGCGCAGCGTCTCGACGATGCCGTGCCCGATCGAGTCGTCGCCGATGATCGCGAACGGTCCGACCGGGACCGGACCGCCGAACTCGTCGGCCATCATCGTCAGCACGCAGGGGATCTCCTCCCCGCGCGCCGCCCAGGCGGTGGCGTAGGTGGAGTGGGTGTGGACCACTCCCCCGACCTCGGGCATGTTGGCATAGACGTACGCATGGGCGGCCGTGTCCGAGGACGGCGACCGCTCACCCTCGACGAGGTTGCCGGCCAGGTCGCACACGACCATCGCTTCGGCGGCGATGTCCTCGTAGGCGACACCGGAGGGCTTGATGACCAGCAGGTCCTCCCCGTCCGGGTTGGGCACCCGCTCGGAGACGTTGCCAGCGGTCCACACGACCAGCTCCCAACGGGGCAGCTCGGCGTGCAGCGCGGCGACGCGCTCCTTGGCGGCGTCGACGGCGGTGCGAAGCGCGGCAGGTACGCCGGTCATCACTGGTCTCCTTCTGCTGCGGTTCCTGCGGTGGGGGCGATCGCGGCCACGGCGGCGCGCTCGATGTCCAGGCCGGCCTCGTAGCGCTCGAGGTAGGTCCTGAAGCCGACCAGGTCGGCGGCGTCCGGCTCGACGACCTCGAGGTCGATGTCGCCGAAGACGCGCTCGGCGAGGTAGGCGCTCAGGCCGAGGTCGTCCTCGCCATCTGCCGCCCGGGCGTACGCAGCCAGGACCGCGATCCCCCAGGCGCCGCCCTCGCCCGCGGTGCGGCCGACCGCGACCGGGGCGCCGATGGCCGCGGCGAGCAGCCGCTGGGCGACGCCCGCGGTGCGGAACAGGCCACCGTGGGCGAACATCGCGTCGATCTCGACGCCCTGGTCGGCGAGGACGCGCATGCCGAGGGCGAGGGTGCCGAAGACGCCGTAGACCTGGGCGCGCGCGAACCCGGCGAGGTCGAGGCGGCTGCCGGGGGTGCGTACGAACAGCGGGCGGCCCTCGTCGAGGCCGGTGATGGGCTCGCCGGCCAGGTAGTTGTAGGCCAACAGCCCGCCGCCGTCGGGCGAGCCCTTCAGGGCCGCGGTGAGCAGGGCTCCGAAGACGGCGTCGGGCTCGCAGGGGTGACCGAGCGCGGCCGCGAACTCGCCGAAGACCCCGGCCCAGGCGTCGAGCTCGCTGGCGCCGTTGTTGCAGTGCACCATCGCGACCGGGTCGCCGGCCGGGGTGGTGACGATGTCGATGGCGTGGTGGACGGTCCTCAGCGGGGCCTCGAGGACGACCATCGCGAAGATCGAGGTGCCGGCGCTGACGTTCCCGGTGCGCTTGGCCACGGAGTTGGTGGCGACCATCCCGGTGCCGGCGTCGCCCTCGGGCGGACACAGCAGGATGCCTGCGTGGAGCGTGCCTGTCGGGTCGAGCAGCGCGGCACCCTCCTCGGTGAGCCGGCCGGCGGCGGCGCCTGCCGGGAGGACCTGCGGGAGCAGCCCCTCGACCCGCAGACCGGGGCGCTTGGCGGCGGCCAGATGACCGAGCTGCTCGAGCATCCGCTGGTCGTAGGTTCCGGTGGCCGGGTCGATGGGGAAGACGCCGGAGGCGTCGCCGACACCGAGCACGTGGTGTCCGGTGAGCACGCGGTGGACGTAGCCCGCGAGCGTGGTCAGCGAGGCGATCTTCGGCAGGTGGGGCTCGTCGTCGAGGATGGCCTGGTAGAGATGGGCGACCGACCAGCGCAACGGGATGTTGGTGCCGAAGAGCTCCGACAGCTCGGCGGCTGCGACGGCGGTGTTGGTGTTGCGCCAGGTGCGGAACGGCACCAGCAGCTCACCGGCCTCGTCGAAGGCGAGGTAGCCGTGCATCATCGCCGAGACCCCGATCGACCCGAAGGTGTCCGGACGACGGCCGTAGCGGCGCTCGACCTCGTCACCGAGGGCGGCGACGGCAGCCTGTACGCCTGCCCAGACCGCCTCGAGCGAGTAGGTCCACAGGCCGTCGACGAGCTCGTTCTCCCACAGATGGGAGCCGGTGGCGACGGTCGCGTGGTCGGGCCCGATCAGGCACGCCTTGATGGTGGTGGAGCCCAGCTCGATGCCGAGCGCGGTCTCTCCGAGGTCAGGCAGGCGGCCTGTTCGCTGCGTCATCACGGCTCCGTTTCTGCCCGACGGCTCGGGGTGGGGTTCGAGGCGATGTGAACGCTAACATATGACGGGCGGGTTACCTCTGTGTTCCCTGTACAGCTCTGCCGAGACGTCAGCCCCGTCGGACGACACGTCAGCCCCGTCGGACGACACGTCAGCCCCATCGGACGACACGTCAGCCCCATCGGACGACACGTCAGCCCCATCGGACGACACGTCAGCCCCGTCGGACGACACGTCAGCCCCGTCGGACGAGTTGGCACCGCGGTGCCATCTCGGCCGACCTACCTGACGCCTCGACCGACCAGGCGACACCTCGGCCGACGTACGTGACGTTTCGGCCGACCTACCTGACGCCTCGGCCGACCTACCTGACCTCTCGACCAACCCGGGCGACGTCTCAACCGACCCACGTGACGCCTCGGCCGACGTACGTGACGCCTCGGCTGTTAGCTGGGCTTCGCGTCAGCGGAGGCCCGGACCACCAGCTCCGGCTGGAGCAGCGCAGGTGTTTCGACGGTGCCCTCGGCGATGGCCTTCGTGGCCACCTCGACCGCGAGCTCACCGAGCGAGGCGAAGTCCTGTCGGACGGTGGTCAGCGGCGGCCAGAGGTAGGCGGCGTCGGGGACGTCGTCGAAGCCGACGACGCTCACGTCCTGGGGGACCCGGCGGCCGGCCTCGTGCAGCGCCCGGATCACCCCGAGGGCCATCGAGTCGTTGGCGGCGAAGACCGCGGTGACCGAGGCGTCCCGGGCGATCACGGCCCCGGCCTCGTAACCGCTCCTGCTCGACCAGTCACCGAAGATCTCGGGCCCCGGTCGCGCGCCGGCCTCCCGGAGTGCGGCCAGCCACCCCTCCCGGCGCTGCCGGGCGTCGATCCAGCCGACCGGACCGGCGACGTGGGCGATGTTGCGGTGGCCGAGGTCCAGCAGGTACTGCGTGGCCAGCACGGCCCCGGCGTGCTGGTCGATCCCCACCGAGCGCACCCCCTCCGGCGGGTCGCTGTGGATCATCACGACCTCGACCACGGACGCGAGCTGGCCGACCAGGTCCTCGAACGACTGGTGCGATACGCCGAGGAGCACGGCCTCGACCGCGTCGTCGAGGAGCGCCTCGATCGCGCGCTCCGCCGAGGTCGCCTCGAGGTGTGGCACCGGGCTCAGGATGACGTCGTAGCCGGCCTTCTGACCGGCCTGGTGCACCGAGGCGGCCAGCGTGCCCGGCCCGTAGAGGTGCGGCTGGGAGTAGAGCAGACCCAGGCGTCCGGAGCGCCGCGTCACCAGTGCCCGCGCCGACTTGTTGCGTCGATAGCCCATCTCGTCGATCGCGGCCAGCACCCGGTCGCGGGTCTCGCCGCGTACGGCATCGGAGCCGTTGACCACCCGAGACACGGTCTGGTGCGAGACCCCTGCCCGGGCCGCGACATCTGCCATGCTCGGCGCGTTCTTCGACTCAGGCGGGACCATGCTGTGATCCTAAGAGGCATCCGCGTCCCCGTCTCGCAGCGGCCTGCCGCCGACGCCGACTCCGCACCGGATCTTGTGTCGAGTCGCTAGCCTCACCTGGCGTGCCTCAACTCATTCGTTCCACGGTCCGAACGGCGGCGCGCTTCGCGGCCGGGGCCCTGCTGGTCAACGCGATCCCGCACACGGTCATGGGCGTGACCGGGCAGCGGTTCCCGACGCCGTTCGCGAACCCGCCCGGGGTCGGCCCCTCCTCCCCCACCGAGAACGTCGCCTGGGGAGCCGTCAACCTCGCCGCCGGCAGCGCGCTGCTCGCAGCCGGCTCCCGCACGAAGGGCTCCAAGGTCCCGCTGGTCGCCGGCGGCGCACTGATGGCGCTCTTCCTCTCCCGCTACTTCGGCGACGTGGAGGCCAGGCTGGGATCGAGAGACCCTGGATAGATCCTCGACACCCTCGGAGGATGGATCCGACCCCGGATCCACCAACGAGGAGCAGACCGATGCCACGTCGACCCATCGACATCACGATCCCCGACCTGTCCGGCAAGCGAGCCCTGGTGACGGGGGCGAGCGACGGGATGGGGCTGGTGATGGCGACGCGGCTGGCGGCTGCGGGGGCGGAGGTGGTGCTGCCCGTACGCAACCCCAGCAAGGGCGAGAAGGCGCTGGCCACGATCCGCGGGCACGTCCCGGAGGCCGAGATCTCGCTGCGCGACCTCGACCTCTCCTCGCTGTCGTCGGTGGCGGCGCTCGCCGAGACGCTGCTGGGCGAGGACCAGCCGTTCCACGTGATGATCAACAACGCCGGCGTGATGACGCCGCCGGAGCGGCAGACGACCGCCGACGGGTTCGAGCTCCAGCTCGGCACCAACCATCTCGGCCACTTCGCGCTCGTCGCCCGGATCCTGCCGCTGCTGCGAGCCGGGCGGGCCCGGGTGACGTCCCAGGTGAGCGTGGCCGCGCGGCGCGGCACCGTGAACTGGGAGGACCCCAGCTGGGAGCACGACTACGACGCCATGAAGGCCTACAGCCAGTCCAAGATCGCCGTCGGTCTGTTCGGGTTGGAGCTGGACCGGCGCAGCCGCGCCGCCGGCTGGGGAATCACCAGCAACCTCTCCCACCCCGGCGTCGCGCCGACCAACCTGCTGGCCGCACGACCCGAGATCGGACGTACGACCGACACCCTCTCCGTACGCATGATCCGCTGGCTCTCCGCCCGCGGGATCCTCCTGGGCACCCCCGAGACCGCCGCCCTTCCCGCGCTGCTGGCCGCGACCTCGCCCGAGGCGACCGGTGGCCGGATGTACGGCCCCAGCGGGCCCGGGCACCTCGGTGGCGCGCCCGCCGAGCAGGCGCTCTACCGGCCACTGGCCGGCCCCGAGGACGCGGCCAGGCTCTGGGAGGTCTCCGAGAGGCTCACCCGCACCGCGCTCCCGACCAGCTGACCGGCGTACGACTCCGGCATGGTTGACTCGGCGCGTGAGCACGCGACCGCGCAACCGGCGCCAGCTGATCGTCGAGGCGGCGGGCAAGGTCTTCAGCGAGCGTGGCTACCACGCCGCGTCGATGGAGCAGATCGCCGCTGACGTCGGGATCACGGCGGCGGCCCTCTACCGGCACTTCCCCGGCAAGTACGACCTGTTCCGCGATTGCGCCAACCTGCTCATCGACCACCTGCTCGGGGCGGTGTCCGACCTTCCCGACGACGCGGATCTCGAGCGGGTGCTGCGCACGATCGCCGAGCTCACCGTCGACCACCGCAGCTATGGCGGCATCTACCGCTGGGAGTCGCGCTATCTGGTCACCGAGGACCTCCAGGAGATCCGGGTCAAGGTCGACCGGGTCGTCCGGCGGGTCGTGGCGGCGGCCGGTGGCGCCCCGGACCCGTCCGCCGACGACCGCCTCCGGGCCGTCGCGGCACTGGGAGCGATCGGCTCGATCACCACCCATCACGCCACCATGGCCAGGCGCCGCCTGGTCGACCTGCTGACCGAGGTCGGCATCCGGGTCATCGGCACCGACCTCGCGGCGCTCCCACGGACCGACCCGTCGCGGGTGCAACCGGTCGAGGAACCACCCGCCTCCCGCACCCGCAGCGCCGAGATCCTCGCCGCTGCGATCCCGCTCTTCGCGCGCGACGGTTTCGCGAACGTCACCCTCGGGCACATCGCCGAGGTCGTCGGGGTGGCGCCGTCGGCGCTCTACCGGCACTACCCGAGCAAGGTCGACATCCTCGCGGCGGCGTGCCTGCAGGCGGCGACGATGCTCGACCAGTCGGTCCGCGAGGCCCTGCGCGATCCTGGTGACGCGACCGGCGCGGTCGCGGCCCTGGCTCGGGCGTACGTCGGCTACAGCTTCCGCCACCACCTGCTCACCCAGGTCGGCACGGCCGAGATCGCCGGGCTCCCCGAGCCGCTGCGTACCCAGCTGATCCGGGCACAGCGGGAGCACGTCGCCCTCTGGGAGGACCACCTGGTCGCCGCACGGGACGACCTGGACCCGCGCGCGGCCTGGGTCGAGGTCCATGCCGGACGCGGGGTGGTCGCCGCGTCCGGCCG
>NZ_JBHVGB010000173.1:0-13067 GCF_042801335.1 Nocardioides sp. NPDC057577
CAGGACCACCGCCCCTACCTGAGGCCGAGGGCCACTGCGTTCAGACCCTCGCGCCAGCGAGCGTGTCGAGACCAACACGGTCACTGACCGCGCCGTCAGAAGGTGCCGGCGGCGAAGGGGTCGCGGGAGACGGGGAGGCCGTTGAAGAGGCGCATGGAGGCGCGGTCGTCGGCGAAGAAGGAGACGACGGTGACGGAGGCGGGTGAGAGCTCCATGCTGAAGACTCCGCCGATCGGGGCTCCCAGTGCGTGCGCGACGATCAGCTTGATCGGCGACACGTGCGAGGTGACCACGACGGTCTCGCCGGCGTGGGCCTCGAGCACCCGCGAGAGACCGTCGAGCACGCGTGCCTGAGCGGCGTCGAAGGACTCGCCGCCCGGCGGCGCGACCTCGGTCGCACCCATCCAGGACTTCATCTCCTCGGGGAACCGTTGGGCGACCTCACCGAAGGTGAGCCCCTCCCACTCCCCGAACTCGATCTCCGCGAACGCAGGCTCCTCGACCAGCCGGGCACCGAGCGCACCGGCGACGAGCTCGCCGGTCTCGACGGTGCGCAGGACCGGCGAGGTCACGACGGTCGAGACCGAGGACGCGAGCGGCTTGAGCCACTCCGCGGTGAGCATCACCTGCTCGCGGCCCTCCTGGGTCAGCGGCGGGTTGTCGCCGCCGAGGCCCCCGGAGAACGCCTTGGCGGCGGTGTGCTTGGTGACCCCGTGGCGTACGAGGACCAGGGTCGTCGCCGCCGCACCGGCCCCCCACCCACGCGACGTGGACGACGCGGTCACAGCCCCGACTCGGCGGTGCGGACCAGGATGCGGGAGCACTCCTCGCAGCGCACGACCTCGTCGGCGGCGAGGCCGCGGATGCGGGAGATCTCGGCGGGGTCGAGCTGGAGGTTGCAACCACCACAGCGGCGGGCACGCAGCTCGGCGGCGCCGACACCCATCTTGTCGCTCAGTCGCGTGTAGAGGGTGAGCAGGTCGTCGGGGATGCCTTCGAGCGCCGGTGTCCGCTCCTCGGCGACCCCGGCGAGCTCGCCGTCGATCTTCGAGGTCTCGACGTCGACGGAGTCGACCGCGACCGCGAGCTTCTCGCTGATCTCGGCGTGCTCGGCCTCGAGCCGGGTCACGCTCGCCTGAGCCTCCTCGAGCTGCTCCATGACCTCGAGCTCCTCGTCCTCGAGCACCGAGATCCGGCGGTCGAGGGTGGCGAGCTCGTGCTGCATGCGCTCGAGGTCCTTGGCGCTGCTGATCGCCCCGGAGTCCATCCGCTCCTGGTCGCGCCGGCGGCGGGTCTTGACCGCCTCGACGTCGGCGTCGGCCTTCTTCTGCACGCGCTCGAGGTCGTCGCGCGTGACCCGGGCGTCGCGTACGGCATCGTCGGTGGTCTTCTTCGATGCCGTCAGCTCCGCCACGACGGCGGCCTGCGGCAGATGCGCACGGCGGTGGCGGAGCTGGAGCGCACGCGAGTCCAGCTCACAGACGTCGAGCAGCTTCACCTGGGCGAACGGGTCGGCTTTCAGCGGATTCTCCTCAGCTATTCACACACGAACTTCTTACAGGCGCAGCGTCCACGGGTCGGTGACGATCTGCGAGACCCGGGTCTCCACCGTATCTCCGAATGCCTCCCGAAGTCGCCTCGCCAGCACAGGCAGCCAGGTCCACTCCGCCGCCCAGTGCGGGATGTCGATCAGCGCACCGCCCTTCTCGAGAAACTCAGAGGCCGGATGGTGGCGCAGATCGCTGGTCACATAGACGTCGTACGCAGCCACCTGGTCGAGCAGGAAGTCACCCGCGCCGCCGCACAGCGCCACCGAGGACACCGGCCGATCGAGGTCGCCGGCGACCCGGATCCCGGCCGTGGTCGCGGGCAGTGCGGCCGCCACGGACTCGGCGAACGCACCCAGTGTCGTCGGCGCCACCGTCCCGGCCCGCCCCGTCCCGACCTCGGGGGACTCCCCCAGTACCAGCGGCCGCAGCGAGCTCAGTCCGAGCGCGAGCGCCAGCGACTCCGAGACACCGCCGAGCGCCTGGTCGGCGTTGGTGTGAGCGGTGAGCAGCGCGCACCCCGCGGAGACGAGCGTCGTGAGCGTGCGCCCTTTAGGGGTCGTCGCGGCGAACCCGTGCACACCTTTGAGGAAGAGCGGATGATGGACCACGACCAGGTCCGCACCCCACGCCGCCGCCTCCTCGGCGACCGGGAGGGTCGGGTCGACAGCGAGAAGCACCTTCGAGACCGGCTGTGATGGCTCGCCCCACACCAGGCCGACGGCGTCCCATTCGTCGGCGGTGGCGGGCGGATACCACTCATCGAGCAACGAGGTGACGACAGACAGCGGCGGCGGGGTCGACATGGGGTCAACCCTAGATCCCGAGACCGGGGCCGCACTCACCGGCGACGCCATACACGAAATCGAGTTCGTAACCGTACTTTTACAACCGATTCCGTACTTTTCACCGGATCCTGTGGTGGAATGCAGCGCTAAGTGAACAATCGACTGGAGCAGCGATGACCACGACAGCTACCCCGGACCCACCCTCCGGCTCGGTAACCATCACCGGCCTGACCAAGACCTATGGCCAGGCCACGGCGGTCGACGGCCTGGATCTGGAGATCCGGGCCGGCGAGTTCATCTCGCTGCTGGGCCCTTCGGGCTGCGGCAAGACCACGACGCTACGCATGATCGCCGGGTTCGAGAAGCCCGACTCCGGCAGCATCACGATCGGCGGCAAGGACGTGATCAGGCTCGCGCCCTACCAACGCGACGTGAACACCGTCTTCCAGGCGTACGCACTATTTCCGCACAAGTCCGTCGCGGAGAACGTCGCCTACGGCCTGCAGCAGCGCAGGACCCCCAGGGCGGAGGTCCGCGAGCGGGTCGTCGAGGCGCTGCGGATGGTGCGGATGCTCGACTTCGCCGACCGCGGCCCGGCCCAGCTCTCCGGCGGCCAGCAGCAGCGGGTGGCGCTCGCCCGGGCGCTGGTCAACCGCCCCGGTGTCCTCCTCCTCGACGAGCCGCTCGGCGCCCTGGACCGCCAGCTGCGCGAGGAGATGCAGGTCGAGCTCAAGCTGCTCCAGTCCCGCCTCGGGATCACCTTCGTCTTCGTCACCCACGACCAGGGCGAGGCGCTCGCGATGAGCGACCGGATCGCGATCATGCGTGCCGGGCGGATCGAGCAGCTCGCCGATGCCGACACCGTCTACAACCAGCCCGCCAGCGCGTACGTCGCCGGCTTCGTCGGCCAGCAGAACTTCCTGCACGGCGAGGTCAGCGCCGACGGCACCACCGTCGAGACCCCGTTCGTGACGATCGAGGGTCCGGCGAAACCCGACGGCAAGCCCGGCGAGCCGCACCAGGCCGCCGTCCGCCCCGAGCTGATCGCGATCGACGCCAAGGACGGGACCCACCTGGCGACCGAGGGCCGCAACACCGTCGCCGGTGAGGTCCTCCAGATCTCCCCCCTGGGCGAGGTCATCCAGTACCTCGTCAAGGTCACTGACCAGACCAGCCTCCTGATCCGCCGCCCCACCCACGGCGCCGCCCGCTTCGCCCCCAGCGACCAGGTCCTCTGCAGCTGGGCCGCGGAGGACGTGCGACTTTTCCCCCTCGACACCCCGTCCACCGCTAGGAGCCCACAGTGAACCCTCGAGTGAACAAGGACAACGACGTACGCATCCTGGCCAGCCATGCCGGCGCTCGGGCGATCCGCCAGGAGCTCTCCCGGCGCCACTTCCTGAGCCTGGCGGCCCTCGCCGGTGCCGGCGTCGCGCTGAGCGCCTGCGGCTCGGGCGACGGCGGGTCATCGAGCGCGGTCGAGCCGGGCGCCGGTGCGACCGGCGGGCCGGTGGAGAAGTCGCTCTCGATCTACACCTGGGGCGACTACGACTCCCCCGAGGTGATCGACGCCTTCGCCAAGACCGGCCCGAAGGTGACCCTCGACTCCTACGGCTCCAACGAGGAGCTGATCTCGAAGCTGGTCGCGGCCAAGGGCACCAGCGGCTACGACATCGTCGTGCCGACCGGGGTCTACATCCCGCAACTGATCGAGAACCAGATCATCGTCCCGCTCAACAAGGACCTGATCCCCAACATCGCCAAGGTCGACCCGAAGTTCCTCGGCCAGGACTGGGACCCGGAGAACGAGTACTCGGTGTGCAAGTGCTGGGGCACCACCGGGTTCGTCTACGACACCACGCTGATCAAGCGTGACCTGACCACCTGGAACGACTTCATCGACGCGATGCAGAACGAGGCCTCGGGCCGGACCTCGCTGCTCGACGACCCGCAGGGTGTCGCCGGCCTCTACTTCTGGGCCAACGGCATCGACTGGAACACCGAGGACATGGCCGACTACGACGCCTACGAGGCCGAGGCGGTCGAGAAGTGGGCGCCGCACGTCGCCGGCTTCGACTCCTACCCGGCCACCGGCGCGATGCAGCAGAACACCTTCGCGCTGATGCAGAACTGGAACGGCGACTCCCGCCTCGGCATCCTCGAGCACAAGCAGCCCGACCGCTGGAAGTGGGTCCTGCCCGGCCCGACGACCGAGCTGTGGATGGACAACTGGTGCATCCCGACCGGCGCTCCCCACCCCGAGGCCGCCCACGCGTTCCTGGACTTCGTGCTGGAGCCGGAGAACTCGTTCCTGGAGATGGACTACATCGGTTACAACACCGGCGCGGTCGGCATCAAGGAGCTGGCCACGGAGCGCGACGTCAAGCTGCCCGAGATGATCTTCTTCACCGACGAGCAGATCGCCACCATGAAGAACGGCGCCGTCAACAAGGCTCAGGACCGGCGTACGGAGGTCTACGACAAGCTGAAGGCCGCCGCCAGTGCCTAGGAGTGCGCCCCGCAGGATGCCGGGCTTCGCCCTGGCTGTCCCGGCGTGGCTGTGGCTGTCGGTCTTCTTCGTCGTGCCGTTCCTGCAGGTCGCCTGGTTCAGCCTCGGCGAGAAGCCCGGCATGTTCGGCACCCACAGCAACGCGGTGATGTCGCTGGACCGCTACGTCGAGGCGTTCAGCCCGACCTTCTTCACGATCTTCCGGGCGACGCTGTGGATGAGCGTGCTGGGCACGGTCGCCTGCCTGCTGATCGCGATGCCGGCGGCGTACTTCATGGCCCTGAAGGTCCCCGCGCAACGTCGCGGGCTGCTGATCGCGCTGGTGATGGTCCCCTACTGGACCTCGTTCCTGATCCGCACGATCGGCTGGAAGGTGATCCTGTCGTCCGAGGGCGCGCTCGCCGGGTTCATGACCGACATCGGTCTGGTCGGCGACCCGCACGACCTGCTCAACACCCGTGGCGCGGTGCTGCTGGGCCTGATCTACAACTATCTGCCGCTGATGATCCTGCCCCTGTACGTCGCCTTCGACCGCGTCGACAACGCCCTCGGTGAGGCGTCCAAGGATCTGGGCGCCGGCCGGGTGCGGACGTTCTTCCAGGTCACGCTGCCGCTGGCGCGGCCCGGCATCATCGCCGGTGTCATCCTGGTCTTCATCCCGATGATGGGCGACTACGTCACCCCGGCGGTCCTCGGCGGCGCGAAGGGCACGATGGTCGGCTCGCTGATCGCCAGCCAGTTCCTGACCGCTCAGAACTGGGCGCTGGGCTCGGCGATGGCGGTCGTGCTCATCCTGCTCACCATGGTCGTCGTCGTCCTCGCCATCGCCATGCTGTGGGGCGTGGGATGGCTCGTCCACAGACGCAGCAAGCTCGTCATCGGAACCAAGGAGGTGGCGACCGCATGAGCAGACCCTCCGGCACCAATCTCGCGCTCGGCGTGTGGACCACGCTGGTCTTCCTCTTCCTGTTCGCCCCGATCATCGTGATCGGCATCTACTCCTTCAACGGCGGCCGCCTGCTCACCGCCTGGGACGGCTTCAGCCTGCAGCCGTTCACCGCGATCATCGAGCGGCCGACCGTACGCCACACCGTCGCCGTCTCCCTCCAGACCGCCGTGATCGCCGCGCTCCTGGCGTGCGCGCTCGGCACCCTGGCCGGGATGGCGATGGCGAGGTTCCCGGGCCGCTGGGCGGGCCCGTTCACGCTGCTGTTGCTGCTGGTCTCGGTGACGCCCGAGATCGTCGACGGCATCGCGCTGCTCCCCTGGTTCGTGACGCTCGGACAGGACTGGTCGCTGTTGCCGTTCAACAACGGCTACGTACGCCTCGTGATCGGGCATTCGCTCTTCGCGACAGCGGTCGTCACCTACATCGTCCGGGCCCGCCTGGTCGGGCTGGACGCGTCGCTGGAGGAGGCCTCGGCGGACCTCTATGCGCGGCCTGTCACGACCTTCTTCAAGGTCACGCTCCCGCTGGTCGGACCGGCGGTGCTGGCCGGTGGGCTGCTGGCCTTCACGCTGAGCCTCGACAACACGGTGATCTCCTCGTTCATCAACGTCTCCGGCACGACCTCGTGGCCCGTCTACGTGCTCTCCTCGGTCCGCTCCGGTCTCAAGCCCGAGATCGCCGCGGTCTCCACGATCCTGCTGGTCCTCACGCTCCTGGTCCTCGGCCTGGTGGCCCTCGTGCTCAAGCGCTCGGGCTCCTCGGTCACCGACACCATGGCCGTCAACTGATGGGCGGTGCCGGCGTCGCGGCGGACCTGCTGCTGCGCGGTGGCCGCGTGCTGTGCTCGGGGGGCTCGGGAGGCTGGTCGGAGGCGACCCTCGCGGTCCAGGGTGGGCGGATCGCGGCCATCGGCGAGGATCTCGACGCTCTGGCCGGCCCTGAGACGGTGATCGAGGAGCTCGACGGCCGGTGGGTCCTGCCCGCCTTCCACGATTCCCACGTGCACCCGATCCAGGCCGGGCTGGAGATGAACCAGTGCGACCTGACCGGACTCTCGACCCTCGAGGGCTACCTGGACGCCATCGGGACCTACGCCGCGGCCGACCCAGGGCGCGTCTGGATCACCGGCGGTGGCTGGTCGATGGACTCCTTTCCGGGTGGGGTGCCTAGCGCTTCGCCTCTCGATCGCCTGCTTCCGGACCGCCCGGTCTTCCTGCCCAACCGCGACCACCACTCCGCCTGGGTGAACAGCCGCGCGCTCGAGATCGCCGGCATCGATGCCCACACGCCCGATCCCGCCGACGGGCGCATCGAGCGCGACGCCGCCGGTCGACCCACCGGCGCGCTGCACGAGGGCGCGATGGCGATGGTCGGCTCGCTGGTGCCGACGCCGACCTCCCGCGACCTGACCGAGGCGCTGCTCACCGCGCAGCGCCATCTCCACTCCGTCGGCATCGTGGGCTGGCAGGACGCGCTGGTCGGCGAGGGTCTCGGCATGCCGGACTCGCTGCCGACCTACATCGCGGCGCGGGAGTCCGGCGTGCTCACCGCGAAGGTCGTCCTCGCCCAGTGGTGGGACCGCGACCGCGGCCTGGAGCAGCTGCCCGAGCTGATCTCGCGCCGCGCCCGTGCGGCGGCGGCCGGGCTGGACGCGGCCAGCGTGAAGCTGATGCAGGACGGCGTCTGCGAGACGCACACCGCCGCGATGCTCTCTCCTTACCTCGACGCTCACGGCCATCTCACCGACAACCGCGGGCTCTCCTTCATCCCGGCCGACG
The DNA here is from genome assembly GCF_042801335.1 of Nocardioides sp. NPDC057577. Taxonomy (NCBI): domain Bacteria; kingdom Bacillati; phylum Actinomycetota; class Actinomycetes; order Propionibacteriales; family Nocardioidaceae; genus Nocardioides; species Nocardioides sp. NPDC057577. The sequence continues at coordinate 7,572 of NZ_JBHVGB010000173.1, forward strand.
CCCTGGCCACCTACGTCGCGGCCCTGGACGCCAACGGGTTCCAGGCGCACATCCACGCGCTCGGGGACCGGGCGGTCCGCGACAGCCTGGACGCGATCGAGCACGCGCGGGCGCTCAACGGGGCCGGCGGGCTGCGACACCATCTGGCCCACGTCCAGGTCGTCTCCTTGCCCGACGTCGCTCGGTTCGCCGCGCTCGAGGTCACCGCCAACATCCAGCCGCTGTGGGCGTGCCGGGACGAGGCGGTCGAGGTGCTGACCCTGCCGTTCCTGGCACCGGCCGCGCGCGAGCAGCAGTATGTGTTCGGGTCGCTGCTGCGTACGGGGGCCCGGATCGCGTGCGGGAGCGACTGGCCGGTCTCCGACCCGGCCCCGTTGCTCGGCATGCACGTCGCGGTCAACCGCCGCGGGCCCGACCAGCCCGCCGACGCCGCCCCGCTGCTGCCCGAGGAGGCGCTGACGGTCGCCGAGGCCCTCGCCGGCTACACCACCGGCACCACCCACCTGAACCGTCTCGAGGGCTCAACCGGGCGGATCGAGACCGGGTACGCAGCCGACCTGGTCGTCGTCGACCACGACATCCTCGACGACGACACCACCGTGCTCGCCCGGACCCGGGTCACCCACACCTACGTCGACGGCCGCGAGGTCCACCGGCGCTGAGCGCGTGCAAGACTCGTCGGCATGATCATCTTCGGGCTCAAGACCTACACGCGACTGCTCGCCACGCTCTCGCTGGTCTGCCCCCACTGCCGCCAGCAGGCGGCACATCGCCTGTTCGAGGTCGTCAACAAGTTCACGCTCTTCTTCATCCCGCTCTTCCCGGTCAGCAAGTCGCGCCGGATGGACTGCACCTACTGCGGCTACGCCTCGAAGCTGTCCAAGGAGCAGGCCGAGCAGCTCCTCTCCGCTCCGCGTCCCACCCTCGGCTGACCCTTCCGCTGGGGCTAGCTGTCGGGCTGCTCGTGTGCGTAGGCGACTGAGCGGCTTGGGTGCCTGATCGGGTGGCGTAGGGCGGGTGGGGCCGAGTGCCTGACTGGGTTGGGAGATTCAAAGACCAGGGTGTTTGGCCTGGGTGCCATTCGGGTGTCTTGCGGGCTTCCAGCATCGGTCTGGGTTTCGTCGGGATACCTGTCCCTGTCCGGGTTTCAGAGGTACGTCGGGAGGTACGCCGTCGACGGCTGTTGTGCGGTGGTCAGGCAGCGCGGCCTGGGGCGACGCCGCCGATGCTGCCGACGTCAACGGTGCCGTCGGGGCCGGTGAGGAACTGGTAGCCGCCCGGGGAGCGCCATCGGTAGCGGCCCGGTGCGAGGCGTTCGTAGGTCCAGCCGAGGTGGGTCTTGGCGCGGTGGTGTCCTCGGCACAGGCAGGTCAGGTTCGAGGTGGTGGTCCTGCCGCCCTGGTCGTAAGGGATGCGGTGGTCGAGGTCGCAGTGCTCGGCCTTCACATTGCAGTCGGGGAAGGCGCAGGTCCGGTCGATGAGCTCGACCTGGGTCCTCAGCCGTCGGGTCGGGGCGTAGGCCTCGGTCGAGATCTCCTCGTTCAGGTCGATCACCACCGTTGGCCTGACGACCACTCCGGGCAGGCTCGCCCAGCGGTCGAGCTGTTCGATGGTGGCGAGGCCACGGGTGTTGCCGATCCGGACCAGGCCGGTTGTGGCCAGGTCCCGTGTGTCGGTGTGGATCTTCAGGTCGATCACCCGGCCGTTCCCGGGACGCCCATCACCGGTGCCGCTGGTGTAGGCGCGGCCCAGGATCCCGAGCGCGGCAGCTCGACGGGCATCGAGGGACAGATCGGCGGTGGCATCGTGGTCGAGAAGGCCATGGGCGATCGTGGCGACGGCGGCCTCGAGGTCGAGGGCGTCAGCCACATCGAGGGTCGCCGTGACCTCTGCAGTCGCACCGGCGGCCTGGCCCTGCTCAGCACCGACCGGGGGTAGGAACAGTCCCGGGTCGGTCTCGATGTCACAGCGACGGTAGTCGACGGCTTCCTCTGCGATCGCGGCGGTCAGGTCGGGTTCGAACAGGGCCGCGGCTTCCTTCACGGTCCGCTCCAGCTGAGCAGGACCGATCCTGTGGGCATGGGCAGCGACCTGGGTGTCGACCCAGCCCGCGACCTCCGGATCGAGGTGGCGGGTGATCTCGGCGACCCGACGGGCCCGCCACCCGGCCAACGTGCCGTCGAGGATCCGGGCCCAGGTGCGGGGCAGCCGCCAGGCCAGCTCGACCGCGTCGGCGAGGTACTTCCGGCCGGTGTAGGTCGAGTAGCCCAGCACCGCGGCGAACTCGATCACCGCTGCCTCCGAGATCATCGGCGCACCCGCCCCCGTGAGCATGACCGCACGGTCTCCGTAGGTGTCGACCTCCAGCACCGCCGCCTCACCAACGGTCTCCACCACGTTCACAGCGGCGTACTTCGCAGCAAGGATCAAGGTGTCGCGAGCCGCTTGATCCTCAACTGCACGTGCCGCCCGCACCCCGGTTAGCAATCCAGGCGAAGACCCGGCTCCAGCGACTGTTTTCATGCATCGAATCTACCACTCAAAGCATGTTTATGCATAGCACTCGGGGCTTACATTCAGGCAGTTCAGAGTGCCTTTTTGAATCAAGACTGAATCTCATAAATCCGCCCGTATCTGCTTTTTATGAGAACTGATTCAGTCCCGTTTGACCACACCCGACGTACCTCTCTGAAACCCGGACAGGGACAGATATCCCGACGAAATCCAAGCCGATGCTGGAAGCCCGCAAGACACCCGAATGGCACCCAGGCCAAACACCCTGGTCTCGAATCTCCCAACCCAGTCAGGCACTCGGCCCCACCCGCCCTACGCCACCCGATCAGGCACCCAAGCCGCTCGGTCGCCAACGCACACGACCGCGGCGAAGTCTCAAAGCAACCTCACAGGCGAGACAGATGGTCCTCACTGACCGAGACGTCAGAGTCGGGGTCATCGCAGCAGAAAGCTACGTCAAGGAGATGACATGAGCCGCGTACCCGAACCCGAGAACACCCCTGAAGGCCCTGCCTATGAAGGTCGCCTGCTTGTCCGCCCCGAGGAGGAGGTGGTCGACCAGGGTGCCGGTTTCGACATCTCGACGCTGCTGACCCGGCGCCGGGTCCTCGGACTCGTCGGGGTCGGCGTCGGGGCCGCTGCCCTGGCCGCTTGTGGGTCCACGAGCTCGTCGAGCTCGGGGTCGACCTCCTCGGGGTCCGGCGCGGCGGGGTCGACGACGTCGACGACCTCCGATGGTGAGATCCCGCAGGAGACCAACGGCCCCTACCCCGCCGACGGGACCAACGGCACCAACGTGCTGACCGAGTCCGGGATCGTACGCAGCGACATCACCTCCAGCCTGGACGGCGGCACGACCGTCGACGGGGTGCCGCTCGAGTTCACCTTCACCGTGACGGACATGGCCAACGACAACGCGGCCTTCGAAGGCGTCGCGGTCTACCTGTGGCAGTGCGACGCCCAGGGCCAGTACTCGATGTACTCCGAGGGCGTCGAGGACGAGACGTACCTCCGTGGGGTCCAGGTCGCCGACGCCAACGGCCAGGTGACCTTCAAGACCATCGTCCCCGGCTGCTACTCCGGCCGCTGGACGCACATGCACTTCGAGGTCTATCCCGACGCCGACTCCGCGACCACCGGCGACAACGCGATCGCTACCTCCCAGGTGGCGTTCCCCGAGGACATGCTGACCCCCATCTACGAGCTCGACACCTACGACGGCTCGGCGGACAACATGGCGCAGGTCTCGCTCGACACCGACAACGTCTTCAGCGACGGCTACGAGCTGGAGATGGGCACGTTCGAGGGCGACGCGGAGTCCGGTTACACCGGTTCGCTCGCGGTCGCCGTCGACACGACCACCGAGGCCACCATGGGTGCCGCTCCCGGCGGCGGTGGCGGCGAGGGCGGTGCTCCGCCCCAGGGCGGCGAAGGCGGTACCCCGCCCGAGATGCCGTCGAACTGATCTCGAAGACCCGACAACCGACCAAGGAGAACACCATGTTGCAGAACCTCACGGGCTGGCACGCCCTCGTCATCCTCGCCATCATCCTGCTCGTCTTCGGCTCCGCGAAGCTGCCGGCCCTGGCTCGCAGCGTCGGCCAGTCCGTACGCATCCTCAAGGACGAGACCCACGACGCCGCCGATGCGAAGCCCGTCACCGTCGAGGCCGTGGCTGACCACAGGGCCTCATGACCACCGCCACCGCCGCACCGGTCACCGCCAAGGGGACCATGCCCGTCGCCGGCCACCTGCGCGAGGCGAGCAGGCGTGGGATCCGGGCGGCGGTGGCGCTCCTCGTCGGCGTGGTCGTCGGCTTCTGGCTCTCCGACCAGATCCTGGAGGTCCTGCGCTCGCCGATCGAGCAGATCGCGCAGTCCCAGGACGCCAGCCTCAACTACGACACCGTCACCGGTGCCTTCGACCTCAAGCTCAAGATCGCGCTCTTCACCGGCGTGATCTGTTCCAGCCCGATCTGGCTGGCCGAGCTCTTCGGGTACGTCACACCGGGTCTGACCCGGCGCGAGAAGAGATACACCTTCGGGTTCCTCGCCGCGGCGATCCCGCTCTTCGCCGCCGGCTGCGCCTTCGGCTTCCTGCTCTTCCCGCACATGGTCGAGATGCTCGCCGGCTTCTCCTCCACCGAGGACAGCACGATCCTCAACGCCGGCTACTACGTCGACTTCGTGATGAAGATGGTCCTCGCCATCGGGGTCGCCTTCGTGCTGCCGGTCTTCGTGGTCGTACTCAACCTGCTCGGTCTGCTCCCCGCGCGCACCCTGCGGCGCAGCTGGCGCGCCATCGTCGTCGTCATCGTCCTGTTCAGCGCGCTGGTGACTCCGGCTGCCGACGTACTGTCGATGTTCCTCGTCGCCGCGCCGATGTCGGCCCTGTTCGCCGCCGCCGTCCTCATCACCCACCTCCACGACCGCCGCCTCGAAAGGAGCCAGCCGTGTTCGGTCTGAGCTTCGAGAAGCTGTTCCTCGTCGCGATCGTCGCCGGCCTCGTGATCGGCCCCCAGCGGCTCCCGCTCTACACCCACCGGCTCGCCGAGCTGATCCGCTCCTTCCGGAGCTTCGTCGACGCCTCCAAGGCCCGGGCGGAGACCGAGATCGGGATCTCGCGTGCGGAGCTGGAAGCCCTGGACGTACGCCGGTACGACCCACGCCGCATCGTCCGCACCGCGCTCACGGAGGCACCCTCGGCCCCGGCGGAGGCGACCGCTGAGGCGGCTGCCGATCTGGAGGCGGAAGCGAGCCGCGTACGTCCCGGGCAGAGGTATCTCGTCACCGGAGGCTCCGCCCACCCCCGCCGCGTCCTGATCTCCTCGCTCCCCGACGACGACCCCCGCCGCCTCGCCGCGAACGTCCCACTCCCGGCGCCCGACGACGCGACCGAGCTCCTCCTGACCGAGGTCAACACCCTCCTCCAAGAGTCCCGACCCGCCCACTCGACGAAACGCCGAGTCGGCTCATCCTGACC
>NZ_JBHVGB010000174.1:0-12655 GCF_042801335.1 Nocardioides sp. NPDC057577
CTGCTCGCGGAGGCGTCGGGTCACATCTTGGTGATGGCGCCGGCGTCGATGGGCAGCGCGATCCCGGTGACGTACCTGGCCTCGTCCGAGGCCAGCCAGGCCACGGCGGCACTCACGTCGCGCGGCTCGAGCCACGGGATGGGCAGCAGGTTCATCCCGGCCTCGCAGGCCTCACGGAAGTCCTCGTGGGTCGGCGACTCGAGGTCGGGCCGGAACAGCCGGTACATCGCCTCGTGGTCGATCATGTCGGTGAGGACCGAGGTCGGCTGGACCGCGTTGCAACGGATGCGGTGGGCACCGAGCTCGTTCGCCATCGAACGGACCAGGCCGATGACGCCGTGCTTCGCGGCGACATAGTGGGCGAAGTTCGGGAATCCCATGGTGCCCCCGGTGGAGCTGATCAGGATGATCGAGCCGCCGTCGCCCTGCTCGATGAGCGTCGGGACCGTCGCGCGCACCGTCTTCCAGACGCCGGAGAGGTTGACGTCGATCATCTCGTTCCACTGGTCCTCGGTCAGCTCGTGGACCGGCGCCGAGGAGAAGATGCCGGCGTTGGCCACGACGACGTCGAGCCTGCCCAGCTGCTTCACACCGTCGGCGACCGCCTCGGTGAGACCGGCGAGATCACGTACGTCGCACTCGTGCGCGACCACGGTGCGACCGGCCTTCTCGATGTGCTTGGCGGTCTCGGCGAGGTCCTCGGGCCGCGCACCCCGATAGTCGGTCGTGGAGACGTCTTGACAGACGTCCACGAGGATGAGGTCCGCACCCTCCTCCGCCAGCCGGATCGCATGTGACCTGCCTTGGCCTCGGGCGGCGCCGGTGACCAGGGCGACCTTTCCGTCGAGTGTTCCCATGGTGTCCTCCTGTGTGACGTACCTAACAGACGTCGACACTGGTCGAGTCCGGCCACGGGGCCAACCGGGTTTCCACGTGGTCAACCACGTGGACCGGGCCGACCGGTGATCTCACCCGCCGGCGCCCCACGAGCGTCCTGGTCCGCGGACGGGTGTCGAACACGTACCGGACCACGTGGTCGTGCGGATACGCCGGCCGTCGCGCTCGGCGATCGTGATGCACATCACGTTCGCGTATCGGGCCGCGGCCCGGCCAAGGAGATAGCCATGACATCAGTACTTGCCAACGAGACCGGCACCCGCCAGGACCACCTCGACCGCGCCCGGAGGGTGGCAGAGGTGGTCGAGGCGGAGGCCGACGCCATCGAGGAGCAGGCGACGATCACCAAGCCCGTCTACGACGCGCTCGTGGAGGAGCGTCTGTTCTGGATGCTCGTCCCCGAGGAGCTCAACGGAGAGGGCCTGAGCCTCGTCGAGAGCTTCGAGGTGATCGAGGAGCTCTCGCGCGCCGACGGCTCCACCGGTTGGGCGTTCATGGCCAACAGCCTGAGTACGTCGCTCGCGGCCGGCTACCTTCCCGCTCAGGGCGCCCAGGATCTCTTCGGCCAGGACCTCCCCGGGATCACCGCCGGCATGATCCTGCCGACCGGCGGCGGTAAGAAGGTCGACGGAGGCTACGTCGTGACCGGCAACTACCAGTTCGCAAGCGGCTCCGCGCACGCCTCGTGGATCGGTGCCGGCTTCGTGGTCACCGACGACGAAGGCAATCCGAAGAGCTCGCCCGACGGGCAGCCGATGTGCCGCACGGCGTTCGTGCCCCGGGACCAGGTCGAGTTCCGCGGCAACTGGGACGTCTGGGGTCTGGTCGGCACCGGGTCCTACGACTACGGCATCACCGAGCTGTTCATCCCGGACGAGCACGTCTTCGACACCTTCTCCACCACGCCAGAACGCCAGGAGCCGGTCTACCGCTTCGGCCTGCTCGGCATCGGGGTCGGTGGCCACGCCCCGGTCGCGCTCGGTATCGCCCGGCGCGCACTGGACGAGATCGTCAAGATCGCCACGGTGAAGGCCCGCGTCGGCTACCCGACGGTGATCGGCGACTCGGAGCTGTTCAAGCTGGAGTTCGCCAAGACCGAGGCGCTCTACCGAGCCGCCCGGGCGTACGTCTACGAGGTTCACCGCGAGGCCGAGGACTGGATCAACGCGGGCAACGACCTGACCGAGACGCACAGCGCTCGGCTGCGGCAGTCGATCACCTGGGTCCAGGAGGTGGCCGCCACGGTGACCGGCTTCGCGCACCGCTGGGGCGGCAGCCAGTCGTTCCGCAACCCGACCGCGCTCGGCCGGGCCACCCGTGACGCCGCCATCGCGACCCAGCACCTGCTGGTCGACCCGATGACCATGGTGGACGCGGCCGCGCCGATCATGGCCGAGTACGGCGAGGGCCGCCAGCGCTGATCAGCCGGCGCTCGGCCACGGCGCTGTCGGGCCCGTGGCCGAGCCGATCAGCTGGGCGACCTGGGTACGGCTGGTGAGGCACAGCTTCTGCAGAACGTGCTCGACATGCCCCTCGATCGTGCGGGGCGAGAGCACCAGCCGCGCGGCGATCTCCTTGTTGGACAGTCCCTGAGCGACCAGGTTCGCCACCTCCTGCTCACGCTTGGTCAGCGGTCCGGCCGAGGTCCGCGCGGCCGGGACGGGCCGGTCCGAGACCTCTTCGAGCGCGAAGCCGATGGCCTCGGAGACCGACTTGGCGGCCCCGTCGGCGTAGAGCTGGGCGTAGCTCGACTCGCCGAGCAGCGCCTCCGCGGCCGCGGCGTACCGCTCTCGCACCTGGACCCAGTGGCTGGAGCCGTAGAGCTGTTTGCCGAAGGCACCCCAGAGCTTGGACGCCGAGCCGATCAGCACCGCTGCCCGCTCGCCGTGCCCGCGCACCGACTCGACCCAGCCGAGCAGGTCCAGGATGAGGGTCGCCCCGATCTCGTCGTCGAAGTCCCGGATCATCGCCAGGCCGTCGAGCGCCATCTGGTGGGCGCGGTCGGCGTCGCCCTCGGCCAGCGCGATCGCGCCGAGACCGAACTCGGCGTAGGCGCGGAACCAGCGCTCTCCGCTGGTCACACCGCGCTCCTGCACCTCGGCATAGTGCCGGCGCGACTCGTCCGCCTGGCCCTTGTAGGCGTAGAGCATCCCGAGGTGCACGTCGAGGGCGGAGCGCAGTCCGCCCCGGGGCTCGCGCTCCCGGTAGCGCTCGAGGGCGCTGAGCAGCAAGGGCTCGGCCGCATCCGCCTCGCCCGCGAAGTAGGCAGCCAGCCCGCGCGTGTGCTCGACGAAGTCGAGCGTCTCCATGTGTCCGGCGTCGGTCGCGAGCCGGTGAGCGGCGTCGAGGGAGACCGCAGCCCCGTGCCGGTCGCCCTGCAGCGTCTGCACCAGCGCCATGGTGGCGAGGACTCGACCCCGGCCCTCCGGGTCGGTCACCGCGGCGGCGGCGCGGTCCAGCCAGAGCCGGTGCTCACGCACGGAGAAGCCACCCGCCCACAGGAACCACGGCTCGGAGACGACCTCCGCCCCGGTACGCCGCACCGCGACGTCGCTCTGGGCCTCCAGGGCCCACTTCAGGGAGCTGCGCAGGTTGGCGCGGTTGGCGCGGAACCAGGCGTTGATACGCACCTGGTCGGGGCCGGGCCAGGCTGCGACGAGCTCGCTGACCTTGTCGTTGATCCAGTCGAGCAGGCGGAGGTGGAGGTCGCGTGACTCGTCCTGGTCCAGTTGGCCCTGGCCATACTCGCGGATCGTCTCGAGCATCCGGAACCGCACCGCGCCGGCGCGCTCCTCACGGATGAGGATCGACTTGCCGACCAGCGCCATGATCGCGTCCAGGATCCGCGCGGCGGTGAAGTCCGCGTCGGTGCAGATCTCCTCGGCCATCGCCAGGTCGAACCCGTCGGTGAAGATCGAGGCCCGCTTCCACAGCACCCGCTGCTCGCTGGTGCAGAGGTCGTGGCTCCAGTCGAGGGTGGCGGCCAGGCTCCGGTGCCGGGTGGCCGCGGCCCGGTTGCCCGTCGTGAGCAGGTCGAGGCGGTGGTCGAGGCGCTCGGCCAGATCGGCCACCGAGAGCACCGGGAGCCGGGCGCAGGCCAGCTCGATCGCGAGCGGGAGGCCGTCGAGGTGCTCGCACACCCGGCGTACGGCCTCGCGGTTGCTCTCGTCGATGCGAAAGCCGCTGAGGACCGCGTCGGCGCGACTCTCGAACAGCGCGAGCGCCGATCCCACCCCGGCCGCCGAACGTTCCTCGCCCGCTGCCGAGACCTGCAGCGGTGCAAGCGCGAAGACGAACTCCTCCGGAACCGCCAGCACCTCCCGGCTGGTGGTCAGGACCCGCAGGTTGGTGGTGCCCTGCAGGAGCAGATGCACCAGATCGGCGCACGCGTCGACGAGGTGCTCGCAGTTGTCCAGGATGAGCAGGATGTGGCGGTCGGACAGGTGCTCGAGGAGAGCCTCCTCCGCCGTCTCGCCCTGCTGGTCGCGGCCGGCGAGCCCCAGCCCCTCGAACACGGCTTGGGAGATGAGCTCGGGGCTGAGCAGCCCGGCCAGCCCGACGAACCGGACCCCGTCGGGGAAGGCGCGGCGTACCTCCCGACCGACGTGCGAGGCGAGCCGAGTCTTGCCGATGCCGCCCGGGCCGGTGATCGTGACCAGACGGTGCTCCCCCAGCAGGCTGCGGAGCCGGGCGACCTCGGTGTCGCGGCCGACGAAGCTCGTCGCGAAGCGTGGCAGCGAGGCGTGCGGGGAGGCCGAGGATGCGGCGACCTCGGATCGCTCGGAATCGGCCTCGGCCGTCAGCTCGGTGCGGGCGCGTGCTGCGTACTTCGCGAGGGTGGACGCCGCGTGCTCCCACTCGAGCGCCGCGGCGAGGTCGCGGACCGCGATCTCGGGATCACGATGGAGCTCGCGCTTGATCGCCGACTCGTTGGCGTCATAGAGCGTCCGCTGCGTGCCACGACGGTCGCCGGGCGCACTCTCGAGCGCCAGCGCGCGGCGCACGGTGTTGCGAGACATGCCGAGCCTGCGGGAAATTCCTTTGATGGTCTCTCCGTCCGCGTGAAGAGATCGAATTCTTTCCCATTCGTCGGTATTCATCTCGTCCTCGAGGTGGATTATGGAGCACCACCGAGACGTGGTGATGTCCATCACTTTTGCCGACAAGTCCTGACATGTCAACCGTCGACCGGCACCCCGATATCGATTCCGATCGACCTCCCGAGACACTCGCGCAGCGCCGCCCACACGGAGGGGGTCAAGTTGTAGACCGATGGACCGCGACCAGTCCTGGGACAACGCGATTGCCCCGTACAGCAGTGATGCCCGCGACGGCGACGGATCGCGTGGCGGACCACGTGGTCATGCGGTGACGCTCGCGGGAGAGACGCGAGAGAGTAATGCACGTCACACCAGAAGATATTCGCCGAGCCGAATTCAGGGCTGTCCGATCTCGACCGGATCCAGCTCTATATCGACGTGCATTCTCGCGAATTCACCGATGCCTTCTATCTCTTCCGAATTCACCAGGAGAACATGATGACCGGATCCAACATCGACGCCCTCAAGAACGCATTCTCCGCTGCCGACGCCGGAGATGCAGGTCCTCTCGTCGCCCTCTACGACGACGGCCTCTCCTGGGCCGGCTTCACCCTCGAGGGCACCCAGACCGTCTACACGAAGGCGTCCTTCCTCGAGGCGTTCGGCGTGCTGGCCAAGCTCGACGAGTCGTCCAACGAGGTCCTCGACGCGTTCGAGACGCCGGAGGGCATCGTGACCGCGACCCTGCGGCTCTACCGTCGCCTGGGCGAGAAGACCCTGGACGTACAGGGTGTCTTCACGCACCGGTTCGTGGACGGCAAGGTGACCCACGGCTCCGACACGGTGCCGGCCGAGTTCGAGGCGTTCTGGGCCGAGACCGGCCTGGCCGGCTGACCCGTCCACGGCACAGACCCAGGAGTTTTCCGATGACGATCACACCCGCACGCGAGCACACGTCCGCGGCCCTGGGTCGCGCCGTGCGGCCGCGCCACACCATGACGCCGTCCTCGTCCTTCCGAGACGTCATGGCCAACATGGCCGCACCCGTCTCGGTGATCACCGCAGCCGAGGACGGCGTGGGCAGCGGCGCCACCGTCAGCGCGGTGATGTCCTTGTCGATGGCCCCCGAGATGATCGTCGTCGCGCTCGACCGCGGTTCGACGACCCTGGCGGCGATCCAGCGGACCGGCCGGTTCGGGGTCAACATCCTGGCGGCCCACCAGAAGGACCTCGCGATGCGCTTCGCGTCCAAGGCCCCGAACAAGTTCGCGGACCTGGCATGGTCGCTCGAGTCCGGCGTGCCGCGCCTGGGCGATGTGTCCGGATGGGTGCGCTGCACCGTCGAACGCATCCAGCCCGGCGGCGACCACGTGCTCGTCTGCGGTCTCGTCGAAGCGGCGTTCCACGATGCCGAACGTGCGGCCCTGACCTACCAGGGCCGTACGTTCGGCACGCACCGCCAGGCGTGATCTCTCAGAGGAACGAGGTCTCGCGGGTCAACCCGTAGCGCGGGTGCTCACCGATCACCATCGACCCCAGGATCCCGTAGCCCTCGGCAACAGATCAGGGCCATGTTTCGAACCTTCTGTGAAGGTCTGAAACATGGCCCTGATCAGGTGTTTCGGTGGAGGTGAGGGGACTCGAACCCCTGACCCTCTGCATGCCATGCAGATGCGCTACCAGCTGCGCCACACCCCCTTGGCGTTGTCCCGGTGATCAACCCGGGCAACGAGAAGAACAGTAGCGGAATGCTCCGTCGATCACGAAATCGGGGCCCCCATTCCGTACGTCGCGAGTCGCCAGGGCGCCGACGGGATCAGCCCGTGAGCGGACTCCCGGGCGACGAGCTCGATCCAGGCGCAGTTCGTCAGCGGCGCGAGGGTGGTGACGACGGTCGGGTCCCAGCCGAGGAAGGCGGCCAGGCCCTGCCGGATCGCGCCGCCGTGAGCGACGACCACGACGGTCTCGCCGGCCGCGACGGTCTCGGCGACGTCGTGGAGCGCGCCGCTGAAGCGGGCCGCGACCGTGGGCCAGGACTCCCCGCCGAAGGGCTCCCAGCTGGCCGGCATCTCACCGAAGCGCTCGAAGATCTCGGCGCGGTTCATGCCCTCGGCCTCCCCCGCGCAGACCTCCCGCAGCCTCGGGTCGTACGCAGCCTCCCGGCCGGTCTCCTCGGCGACGTACGCAGCGGTCTGCCGTGCCCGCATCAGGTCCGAGGAGACCAGGCGGGTGACGGCATAGGCCGTCCCGATCGCACGAGCGGCGGCCTTGGCCTGCTGGTGGCCGGTCTCGGCCAGCTCGATGTCGGTCTGGCCCTGGTAGCGGCCGTCGGCGTTCCAGGGCGTGACGCCATGGCGGAGGAGGACGATGCGACGGGTCACGGGCGCGATCAGCCCTCGGAGACGATGTCGGCGGGCAGCGAGATCGAGGGGCAGTCGCGCCAGAGCCGCTCGAGGGCGTAGAACTGGCGCTCCTCCTCGTGCTGGACGTGCACGACGATCTCGCCGTAGTCGAGCAGCACCCAGCGTCCCTCCTTGTGACCCTCGCGGCGCAGCGGCTTGGAGCCGAGGTCGCGCAGCTTCAGCTCGACCTCGTCGACGATCGACTGCACCTGCCGCTCGTTGGGGGCGGAGGCCAGCACGAAGGCGTCGGTGATGGCCAGCTGGTCGCTGACGTCGAAGGCCAGGATGTGTCCGGCCTTCTTGTCCGAGGCCGCCCGGGCGGCGGTGATGGTGAGCTCGATGGCGTGCTCGGTCGCGGTCATACGCGGTCCTTGTCTGATGGGTTCTTGCGGTAGAGGTCGTGCTTGCCGATGTACTGGACCACGCCGTCAGGGACGAGGTACCAGACCGGCTCACCACGGTGACGCCGCTCGCGGCAGTCGGAGGAGGAGATCGCCAGAGCCGGGATCTCGAGCATGGTGATCCGGTCGGCGGGGATCTTCGCGATGACCTCGGGGTCCATGGTGTAGCCCGGGCGCGTGCACCCCACGAACTGGGCGAGCTCGAAGAGCTCGTCGGTGTCGCGCCAGGTGAAGATCTCGGCCAGCGCGTCGGCACCGGTGATGAAGTAGAGCTCCGCATCGGGCAGCGCCTTGGCGAGGTCACGCAGCGTGTCGCGCGTATAGGTGCGGCCGGCCCGGTCGATGTCGACCCGGCTCACGGTGAAGCGCGGGTTGGCGGCGGTCGCGATGACCGTCATCAGGTAGCGGTGCTCGGCCGGCGAGACGTCGCGGTCGGCCTTCTGCCACGGGTCGCCGGTGGGCACGAAGACGACCTCGTCGAGGTCGAAGAAGGACTGCACCTCGGAGGCCGCCACCAGGTGGCCGTGATGGATGGGATCGAAGGTGCCACCCATCACCCCGACGCGGCGCTTGCCGGTCAGACCCTCCAGACCTGGCTCGGGCACTCCCCCGTTGCCCATCTGATCAGCGCTCAGGAGTGCTCACGGCCACCGGCGAACCAGACCAGGACCAGGAGAGCGAAGACGAGGATCGCCAGGGCGCCGCCGCCGATGACCCACTCGATGCCAGAGGTGCCGTGCTCGGCCCCGTGCTCAGCGGAGGTGATGATGCTCGACACAACAGAGTTCGACATGGCGCACAGATTACCTTGCCTCGTGCCAGGTCAACGCACGTGCCCGTCCCCGGTGACCACATACTTCGTCGAGGTCATCTCGGGCAGCCCCATCGGGCCCCTGGCGTGCAGCTTCTGGGTCGAGATCCCGATCTCCGCGCCGAAGCCGAACTCGCCACCGTCGGTGAACCGCGTCGAGGCGTTGACCATGACCGCCGCGGAGTCGACGGCTGCGGTGAACCGGCGGGCCACGCCCAGGTCCTCGGTCAGGATCGCCTCGGTGTGGCCGCTCGACCAGCGCCGGATGTGCTGGACCGCGGCATCGAGGGAAGGTACGACCGCGGCGCTGATCTTCAGCGCCAGGAACTCGGCCGCATAGTCCTCGTCGGTGACCGGCTCCACCAGGTCGTAGGCCTGGAAGGCAGCGTCGCCCAGAATCTGCACCCCGCGCTCCTGCAGCGCGGGGACCACCATCGGCAGGAACTCCTTGGCGATGTCGGCGTGCACGAGCAGCGACTCGGCGGAGTTGCACACGCTGGTGCGCTGGGTCTTGGAGTTGACCACGATCGCGACCGCCTTCTCGAGGTCGGCGGCCTTGTCGACGTAGACGTGTACGTTGCCCACCCCGGTCTCGATGACCGGCACCGTCGACTCCTCGACGACGCTGCGGATCAGCCCGGCGCCACCGCGTGGGATGAGCACGTCGACCAGGCCGCGGGCACGCATCAGCGCCTTGACCGAGTCGTGGCCCTCCCCGGGCACGACCTGGATCACGTCGGCCGGGAGGCCGACGGAGACGACGGCGTCGCGGAGCACTGCGGCGATCGCGACGTTGCTGGACGCGATGTTGGAGGAGCCGCGCAGGAGCGCCGCGTTGCCGGACTTCAGGCAGATCCCGGCGGCGTCCACAGTCACGTTGGGTCGCGCCTCATAGATCATCCCGACGACACCGAACGGCACCCGCACCTGGCGCAACTCGAGGCCGTTGGCGAGGGTGCTGCCGCGTACGACGTCTCCTACGGGGTCCGGGAGGGCGGCGAGCTCGCGGAGCGCGGCGGCGATGCCGTCGAGACGCTCCGGGGTCAGGGTGAGGCGGTCGATGATGTTGGCCGGGCTGCCCGAGGCCTCGGCACGGGCGACGTCAGCCGCGTTGGCCTCCAGCACCTCGTCGGCACGCGCCAGGAGCGCGTCGGCCATCGCGTGCAGCGCCGCGTCCTTCACACTGCGCGGCGCGACCGCGAGCTGGTAGCTCGCCTCTCGTGCGTTCGTCGCCACCTCACGGATCACTGCCTCTGCGCTCA
Source organism: Nocardioides sp. NPDC057577 (assembly GCF_042801335.1). Taxonomy (NCBI): domain Bacteria; kingdom Bacillati; phylum Actinomycetota; class Actinomycetes; order Propionibacteriales; family Nocardioidaceae; genus Nocardioides; species Nocardioides sp. NPDC057577. Next base: position 9,814 of record NZ_JBHVGB010000174.1, read on the forward strand.
TGACAGAAAGCCTAGGCGGTCCGCCGTGAGCAGCCACCACCCTTTCGCCGTGCGGACCGTACGGCCGGGTCAGTCCTCCTCGCCCAGGCCCAACAGCACCCCGAGACCCCTGAGCGGGTCGAACGGGCTCTCGGACGGCTCCGCCGTCGCCATCGGCTCGCCGCTCCCCGACCCGGACGCCGAGGGCCGGACCTTCCGGGGCGCCTTCACCGGCGTCGGCTCGGCGGCCGCGCCCGTCGGCCGTGTCGACGGCGCCTCGCTGCGATGCTGCTTCGCAGGCGCGGGCGAGGCCGCCGTGCTCGCCGTCGGCTCGGGGTCGGTCATCGCCGGATAGTCCACCGGCGGCTGATACGACTTCCGCACGAACGCGATCCCCGTCGTCGCGGCTGCGAACAGCGCAGACAGCACGAGCGCCGAGATCCAGGGCGTCCAGCCACGCCACCAACCTCCGGCGGGGCCCCGAGCCCCGTCGAACTCACTCACTTCCACAACCATCCCCCAGGTAGCGCCGGCACCGTCCGGCGCGCTCCGATCCTAGCCACGATCGTCGCCCTACGGGGCGGTGTGGACATCCCCGGATCGTGCGATCGCGAGCAGGAGGTCGTGAGCCCGGGCGGCCACCGGATTGGCCATACGCAGAGCACCGAGCTCGACCAGCGCGACCAGGTCCGCGGACCGGGCCAGGTCGCGGGCATCCGTGGCGCTGCCGCCACGCACCCCGACGTAGCCCGCCAGCACCCCCGAGGCGTACGCCGCGTCCCGGTCGAACCTCAGCAGGTTGCCGAGGTCGGCGAACGGTGAGCCGGCGTGGGCGAACTCCCAGTCCAGCACCGCGCGCACACGCAGCGTCTCCGGGTCCACGATGAGGTTCTTGGGGTTGAGGTCGCTGTGCACCAGGCTCACCCGGGCGACCGTGTCGAGCAGGTCATGGGCGTCGGCGGCCACGTCCCGCAGCCCCTCCAGGTCTGACGGCGACCAGTCCAGACGCTCGGCGTACGACTCGACCCACTCGGTCAGGTCCAGCTCGAACGCCTCGACCCGCAGGTCCTTGTCGGCGAAGGTCCCGGCACTCAGGAACGGCATCCCGGCCAGGGTGCCCGCGATCTCCCCGAGGCAACGCCCGAGCCGACCTCGCTGCGCCTCGTCCAGGTCGGCGAGCAGCAGGTCACCGCGTACGCCCTCGACGAACTCGGTCACCAGCAGCCCCGGCGTGCCCGTTGCCGGGTCGGCGCGGCGTACCTCCAAGACGTCCGGGACCGGGACGAGGCCCCGCACCAGACGGTGCAGGGCCTCGTGGACCTCCGCGGCCTGCGGGTGGTGGCGTGGGTCGGCGAAGACCCGCACGACCGACCTCTCCCCGCCGGCCTCCGCGAGAAACGTCTCACCCGACCAGCCGCCGTCGAGCGGTCGAAGGGCCCCACCGAGTTCACCGAAGCTCACCCGGCGAGGTTAGCGCCCGCCCCAACCTCAGGCGCAGGGCCGGCTCTTCGGCTCCAGGTAGACCCGGTGCGTCGCCCGCGAGCTGTCCCACATCTTGTTGAACCGGGAGGTGTAGGCCTGGTAGTAGCTCTTCGAGGTGAACCGGAAGGTGACCTCGTCGTTGCTGAAGGACGGCGGCGACCAGTTCTCCGAGCCGGTCCAGACGCTGAAGGTGCCCTTGTCCGCGAAACGGCCGTTGACACTCATCCACTTGTAGTGGGAGTAGCAGCGCGAGCCGTAGACGATGTTGTCGCCGCTGGTCGACTTCTTCTGGCCCCAGTCCCAGGCGGCGTCGCGCACCGGGATGCCGACCGCCTTCAGCTTACGGTAGACCACGTCGCTGGCCACCGAGCCGATCACCCGGACCACGCAGCCGCGCTTCTTCAGCCGGACCACCTCGTCGGCGATGCGCTCGCCACGGCGGCTGTACCACGCGTACATGTGGATCCGCAGGATCGTCTTGCCCTTGGTGCCGTAGCCGCTCGGCGCGCGACAGCCGATCAGCCGCAGCCGGTCGATCACCCGGTCACCGCTGCCGCGGGCGTAGATCTCGTCGCTGGTCGCGCCAGGACGCTGACGCTGGAAGCCGACCGAGGTGCCGCCACCGGTCCAGGACACGTAGCGCGGCGACGCCTTCCGGTCGGCCTTGAGCTCGTTGAACATCCGCAGCCACGTCTTCCACAGGCTGTCGTTGGCGTAGATCGTCTGGGCGTCGTTCCACTGCGAACCGGCCGCGCCGCCTCCGAGGTTGCCGGAGCTGTTGATCAAGATGTTGCGCTTGGTGCCGACCTGGGTGAACGAGTGGATCTTGATGTGCAGGTTGCCCTTGTCATATCCACGGCAGGCGCCGGCGCAGCCGTAGATGAAGCTCGGACGGCTGCGCTGGGTGCCGAGACGGCCGGCCAGCTTCCGCTCGCCGCTGCTCCACATCTTCCGGTTGACCACGATCTGCACGTGGACACCACGCTTGTGTGCGGCGATCAACTGATCGACGGTGTCGGCGCGGTCCAGGTTGTAGGTGACGAACCGGATGTAGGAGCCCTTGGCCGCGTAGCGGATGCTGTTGTTGATCCGGTGGACGATGTAGTTGCGCTGCGACGCGTCACCGGTCGGGTTGTTGAAGAACGGACCCGCCGGTGGTGACCAGGTCGCCGCGGTCGCGGGCGTCGAGACCACGGACATCGTCGCAACGACCAGGGCCGCCACGCAGCCAGCCACAGCCGAAGCGATCGAGATCTTCCGGGTCTTCCCCGACCTGAGCACATTCCCCCACATGCGGCCGGACTATACCCAGCGACGTATGGCACGCAACGACAATTCCGAGAACTAGATGCCGAACCGAAAGAAACCCGCCTCCGAGCGG
>NZ_JBHVGB010000175.1:0-12561 GCF_042801335.1 Nocardioides sp. NPDC057577
GGTCACCAACGGTGACCTGCGGGCCTGATTCTTGGGCTGCTAGCGCTTGACCCCGAACGCCGAGACGACCTTCTGGGTCACCGTGTTGCCGGCGTCGTCACGGGCGGTGGCCCGGAGCGAGACCAGCTCAGCGCCTCGCGAGGGGATGCGCAGGTCGGTCTCCCAGCGGTCACCGTCCTTGCGGAGCTTCGCGTTGGTCCAGCTCTTGCCGCCGTCGTAGCTGACCTCGAGCGTCGCACCCACGACCGACCCGGCCCGGGGCGCGTCGGGCTGGTTGTAGGGAGCCACCGCGAACGGGACGGTGCTGCCCGCCCGCACGGTGCCGTCGAGGGCGGTGTCGACGTCGTAGTCGAGCTGGATCAGCGGCAGCGGCGTGCCGTTCTGCCCAGGGACCTCGGCGTCGCCCTGGTCGGCCACGAAGGTCCAGGACGTACGGGTGCTGGTCGAGTAGCGGTGCGTGTCGTCCGCGGCATCGGTGTCGATCTCGAAGCGGTACGTCTGCGGACCCTCGGCTACCGGGACGCTGCGCTGCACCGCCTGGCCGATGTTCTCCCGCACCAGCGTGTCGCCCTGGTAGAGGCGGGAGGTCACCGGAGTCTCGCCCCACGGGAACCCGCCGGTGATGCCGTTCTGACCGCCGGCCGCGGCGACGTTGACGGCGAACCAGTCGCCGCTGTGCCACGGACCCCAGTAGCCGTCGCCGGTCCGCGGTGCCGTCACCGGCGCGAACCAGTTGCGCACGGTGGTGCTGCGGGGCTTGTAGGCCTGGCGTACGCCGCGCTGCTCCCAGGTGCTCTCGTGGTCGACGTTCTCGTACCAGGTGACGTTGTCATAGGTGGAGACGTAGTCGGTCCGGTCCGTCGCGGTGGGCTGGAGCGCCCGGACGCTGAGGCACGGCGGCCACTGGTAGTCGCGGCAGTCGGCACGGTCGTCGACCGCGAGACGCTGCTCGGTGTCGTTGTAGCGGCTCTCCACAGTGGCGAGCTGTCGCGTGGTCGGGGCCAGGGCGAGCTCGGCCGGGATCTCACCGGGCCAGCTCTTGGAGATGTCGTAGAGGTAGTTCGGGAACTCCACGGCCTTGCCCTCCAGGCTCACCTTCCCCTTCGCGGCAGCCGCGACGAGCTTCTCGCCCTGCTCGGACCGCAGCGAGACGACGGGCAGATCACCCTGGGTGACGTAGTCGACCAGCGGGCCCGGGCGGTTGTTGACCACCACGAGCAGCGCGGCGCCGGCAGCCTGGGCCGCGGCCTCGCGCTCCTCCACGGTGACGGCGTCGTCCCTGGTCACGAGGACGGCGCGACCCTTGGCGTCAAGGCCCTCGTAGTCGGCGCTGGTGCCCGTGCCGGCCGTGACGGCCTTCAGCGAGATCCGACCGTCGAGCTTGGCCGAGCCGAGCTGGTAGACCGGGTCGAACGCGAGCGTCCGCGAGCTGCGCGCCGTCACGTCCAGAGCCGGCTCGATGGCCCGCCAGCGTACGGCGAAGTCGAACTCGGCACTCTCGACCGGGCCGCCTGCCTCGGCGTAGAACGAGTCGACGTCGAGCGGGACGGCGTAGGTGGCGCCGAAGGTCGAGTAGAGCCCGCCGATGCCCGAGTCGTTGAAGAACTGGAACCGGCGGAAGGCGACGTCGCTGTCCTTGGGCGTCTTCAGGGTGAGCTCGTCGGCGTTGCGCGCGTCGAGCACGAGGGACTGGTCCTTGTCGCTGACCACGACCTGCGGGTCGCCGACCAGCGCGACGCCGGTCGAGCCGGGACCCTTCGAGCCGGCGACGTCGAGGAACGCCGTGGCCGAGTAGATGCCGGGCTGCAGGCGCTGGGTCGGCACCGTGCCGGTGGCCGGGTCGATCGGCAGGCTGCTGACGAACTGGTCGCCGTAGCGGTAGAAGTCGACGTAGCCGCTGGCGGGCTCGCCGGATCGGTCGAGCGCGGTGATGTCGAGGCCGTAGCGCTCCTCCTCCTTGACCAGCGCGGTCGCGGTGCGCACGGTGACCTCGCCGGACGCGTCGGTCGCGACGACGGCGCCGCTGTACTTGCCGGCGAGCGGGGCGTTGTCCGCGTCGGCCGTGATCGTGACCTCGGAGCTGCCGCCCGCGGGCACGACCACCTCGGAGGCGGAGAGCGAGACCAGGTCGCTCGCCTTGCCGTCCGGACCGGTGACGTCGGTGCTCAGCGCGAGGGTGACGTCGGCGTCGGTCGAGTTGGTGTAGGTGACGGTGCCGCTGGCGGGCTCGTCGCCGTCGTGGGGCCAGCCGTAGAAGCCGAGGAACCCGTCACCGGAGCCGTCGACGCCGTCGAGAGCGGCGGGTACGTCGAGACGGCCGGTGCCGACCTCGTACGCCGGGGCGTCGATGTCCGCGGCCGAGGAGACCAGCGCGTTCTTGAGCTCGGCGCCGGTGAGGTCGGGGTGGGCGCCCTTGAGGATCGCGGCGGCTCCCGCGACGTGCGGGGTGGCCATCGAGGTGCCGCTCATCGAGCGGTACCAGCCCTCGCCCGAGGACTGCTGGGAACGGGCCGCGATGATGTTGACGCCGGGCGCGGTCAGATCGGGCTTGATCGCGTGGTCGCCGACCCGCGGGCCGTAGCTGGAGAAGTCGGCGCGTACGTCCTCGTCGTCGACCGCGCCGACGGTGAGGGCGGCGTCCGCGGTGCCGGGGCTGCCGAGCGAGCCCTCGGCGTAGCTGTTGCCGGCCGCGACGACGAAGAGCGCACCGGTCTCCTCGCTCAGCGCGTTGAGCGCCTGCGCCATCGGGTCGGTGCCGTCGTTGAGGCTGGAGTCACCCAGGCTCATGGAGACGATGTCGGCGTTCGCCGCGCCCCACTCCATGCCGGCGATGATCCAGGAGTCCTGGCCGTAGCCGCCGTTGTCGAGCACCTTGCCGACCAGCAAGTCGGCGCCCGGGGCGACACCCTTCTCCTTGCCATCGCTCGCAGAGCCCGTGCCCAGCACCGTGGATGCGACATGCGTGCCGTGACCGTGCGGGTCGGTCGTGGCCTCCTGGTCGGGGACGAACGAGCGCGCCTCGTCGACCTGGTCGGCCACGTCGGGGTGGGTGGCGTCGATGCCCGTGTCGAGGACGGCGACGGTCGCGCCCTTGCCCTCGAAGCCTGCGGCCCACGCCTCGGGTGCACCGATCTGTGCGGTGCTCTGGTCCAGGGTGGTCTCGGCCTTGCCGTCGAGCCAGATCTTCTCGACGCCTCCGCCGAGCTTCCCGGCAGCGCCGGCCGAGCGCGTCGAGACGCCGTCGTCCGCGGCCACCGCCGACCAGAACGCGGTCGCCTTCTTCTTGCTCACCTCGACGGCGTCGGCGTCGATGCTCGGGAGGTCGAGCGTACGTTCCGTGCCCGGCAGCTTCGCCGCCTTGGCGCGGGTCGAGGCCTGCTCCAGGATCAGCGGGGTGGCCTTGACGGTCTCGTCGTCGTAGCGCATCTCGAGGAGCGCGGTGACGTCGAAGAGACGGCGGTCGAGGGTGTTCGCGGCCAGGTAGGGCTTCGCGGCGGTGGGGATCGCGTAGAGGTGGTCGCCCACCTGCTGGGTCTCGATCGCGGCGGCGGCGGAGTCGAACCCGAGGGTCAGGACGCCGTCGTCGGTCGCGGTCACGTCGACGACGTCGCCGGTCACGAGGGTGATCGTGGTCCGGCCGTCCTCGAGGGCGGGCGTACGTGGCGCCGTTCCGGCCGTGGTGCGGCCGGCGTCGGTCGTGGGGCCCTCAGGCGTGGGGTCGGTGCCTGGGGTCGCTTGCGCGCTGGTTGCCATGGTCGCGACCAGGGCAGTCGCGGCAGCTGCTGCCGCGACGGCCTTGGTGGCGGCCGAGAGGCCTGATCTGGTTGGGGGTCTCATGGAGATGGACCTTGTCAATGCGGCGCGACACGCGACAAGAGCGATCTGGTGGCGGTTTTACGGCATGGCGAGACTCCGTCAGAGCCGGAACACCCGCTGGCTGTCGCAGAACTGACATGCTCGGCGACGTGCTCGGTCTGACCCCGGATGAGACGCTCGCCTACGGTGAGCTCATCACCATGCCCTCTGCCACCGCCGCCGAGTTCGCGGCCGCTCTCAGCGCCTTCGGCACCTCCCCGGGAGAGGCTCATCTGCTGCTGCGCCGGCTCGAGGAGTACGGCCTGGCCGCACGGATCACCGGAGACGAGCGGCGCTTCGCCGCCGCCCCGCCCGCGATCGCGCTCGGCGCGCTCCTCGCCCGGCAGCAGGACGAGGTGCGCCACGCCGAGATCGAGCTGAGCAGGCTCGACGAGGCCTACCGGGTGGCCGCCGCCGGCCGCGGACCCACGGACGTGGTCGACGTCATTCACGGCGAGGACGCCGTCCGGCACCGGTTCGAGCAGGTCCAGCTCGGCGCGCGCGAGCGCGTCGACGCGTTCGTACGCCCGCCGGTGATCGTGACCTCCAGCCAGGACAACTCGGCCGAGAACAAGGCCGTCGCGCGCGGCGTGCTGTACCGCGTCGTCGTGGAACGCAGCATGCTCGAGAGCCACGACGTGACGGTCGACGAGGCGATCGAGGCGACCGACGCGGGTGAGGAGGTCAGGTTCGCCGATCAGGTGCCGCTCAAGCTCATCATCGTCGACCGGCGGCTCGCCCTGATGCCGTTGACCTCCTCCGGCGACGTCGTCGGTGCGCTGCTGGTCCGGGAGAGCACGCTGCTCGACGCGCTGATCGCACTCTTCGAGAACGTGTGGGACCAGGCGACACCCATGCTGGTGGGCACCTCAGGGCTCACCGGCGACGTCGCGCAGCAGGTCGACGACGAGGACGCGCAGGTCCTCGGGCTGCTGCTCGCCGGACTCACCGACCAGGCCGTCGCCAAACAGCTCGGTACGTCGCTTCGCACCGTGCAGCGCAGGGTGCGGGCGCTGCTGGACCTGGCCGGGGTGGAGACCAGGATGCAGCTCGGCTGGCACGCCGCGAACAACGGCTGGGTGCAGGCAGGGGTGGACGGCCAGCTGCCGCCCACCCCCGATCCCGCATCGGATCCCGCCTAGCGCTTGCGCTTCTCCCGGACCCGCTGCTGGAGCACGATCGGGGTGCCGGCGAAGCCGAACTCCTCGCGCAGACGGCGCTCGATGAAGCGCTCGTAGGAGGCCTCGAGCTTGCCGCTGGTGAACAGGACGAACGTCGGCGGCGCGGTCGAGGGCTGCGTGCCGAAGAGGATCTTCGGCTGCTTTCCGGACCGGACCGGGTGCGGGTGCTCGGCGACGAGGCGCCCCAGGAACGAGTTGAGCGCGCCGGTGCCGATCCGCGTCTCCCAGCCCTCGAGCGCCTTGTCGAGGGCCGGGACCAGACGGTCGACGTGCCAGCCGGTGCGGGCCGTGATGTTGATCCGCGGGGCCCACTGCACCTGGACGAGATCGCGCTCGATCTCGCGGTCGAGCTGCCAGCGGCGCTCCTCGTCGACGAGGTCCCACTTGTTGAACGCGATCACCAGCGCGCGGCCGGCCTCGCGGACGGTCTGGAGGATGCGGATGTCCTGCTCGGAGATCTTCTCGCCGCCGTCGAGAACCAGCACCGCCACCTCGGCGCGGTCGATGGCGGTCGTGGTGCGCAGGGAGGCGTAGTACTCGTGGCCCGAGGCCTCCTTGACCCGCTTGCGGATCCCGGCGGTGTCGATGAAGCGCCATTCGCGGCCGCCGAGCTCGATCAGCTCGTCGACCGGGTCGACGGTGGTGCCGGCGACGTTGTCGACGACCGCCCGCTCCTCCTTGGCCAGCTTGTTCAGCAGGCTCGACTTGCCGACGTTGGGCTTGCCGACCAGGGCGATCCGCCGCGGGCCGCCGATCTCGGTGCCCTCGGGAAGCGGCGGCGGGTCGGGAAGCACCGCGAGGATCGCGTCGAGCATGTCGCCCGACCCGCGGCCGTGCAGCGCGGAGACCGCCCAGGGCTCACCGAGCCCGAGGTTCCACAGCGCGGCCGCCTCGGCCTCGGTGCGCAGGTCGTCGACCTTGTTGGCGGCCAGGACGACCGGCTTGCCGGACTTGCGCAGGATGCGTACGACCGCCTCGTCGGCATCGGTGATGCCGACGGTCGCGTCGACGACGAAGAGGACGGCATCTGCCAGGGAGACCGCGATCTCGGCCTGGGCGGCGATCCGCTCGGCCAGACCCTGGGCGTCGGGGTCCCAGCCGCCGGTGTCGACCAGCGTGAACGCCTTGCCGTTCCAGTCGGCGTCGTAGGAGACGCGGTCGCGGGTCACCCCAGGTACGTCCTGGACGACCGCCTCGCGGCGGCCGATGATCCGGTTGACCAGGGTCGATTTCCCGACGTTCGGGCGGCCGACGACCGCCAGGACCGGCAGCGGGCCGGTCGGGGTCTCGTCGGTGTCGTTCAGCTCGTCTCGCACGTCTTCGTACGAAACGTCGGGGTCAGTCATTGTTCTCCTCGCTAGGTAGCGGACCGGGCAGTTCGCGACCGGTCAACGCCAAGGCATGGTCCTGTTGGACCTGCATGTGCTTCTGGAGCAAACCCGAGACATGCCCGACTTGTTCCCTGGTACGCGGCCAGCCTACGCGCTCGACGTGGAAAGGCTCGCCATAGACGATGTCGATCCGAGCACCTTTGTGCGGCAGCGACGAGACCCCGCCACCCGGATCGCGGCTGCCGAGCATCGTCACCGGCACCACCGGAGCCCCCGACGCGAGGGCGAGATAAGCCGCACCGCGGTTGAAGTGGGTCAGGGCGCCGGCACCACGGGTGCCCTCGGGATAGATCCCCATCGCGTTTCCCTCGTGCAGCACCCGCAGCGCCACCTTCACCGCCGCGGGGTCGCTGCCGAAGCGGTAGAGCGGGATCTGGCCGGCCCAGCGCAGGAACGGCCCGAGGAACCAGTGCTCGAACATCTCCAGCTTCGTCAGCGCATGCACCGGACGCGGCGTGAAGATCGCCAGCAGCGGTCCGTCGATGATGCCGATGTGGTTGGACGCGAAGACGACCGGCCCGGTCGCCGGGATGTTGGCGGTCTCGTGCAACCGCACGTCGAACCGGCGCCGGATCAGCCACCGGGCGTAGACGTTGAGGTGGTAGAGCGGCCAGCGGGTGGGGTGCTCGACCCCATCCATGTGTGGAAGGTCTCTCACTCCCCCGCCTTCTGCACCAGCTCGATCACCTGCTGGATGACCTCCTCCAGCGTGTAGGGCGTCGTGTCGAGGTGGGTGGCGCCGTCCGGCACGGCCGCACCGCCCTTCGTGGAGTCGATCTTGTCGCGGTTCTCCAGCGACGCGCGGACGGCCTCCGCGTCGGTGCCGCCCTCCTCGGCCGCGCGGCGGGCGGCGCGGGCGGCGGGGTCGGCGGTGACGTACAGCTTCAGGTCGGCCTCGGGCCAGACCGCGGTGCCGATGTCACGGCCCTCGACCACGATGCCGTTCCCGGCGGCGAGGGCCTGCTCGATCTCCTGCTTCTGGAGAGCGATCAGGCGGGCGCGGACCTCGGGGACAGTGGCGACCGGGGAGACGGCCGCGTTGACCTGGTCACCGCGGATCTCGACGGAGACGTCGGCGCCGTCGAGAGCGATCGTCGGGCCGAGCGGGTCGGTGCCGGAGGTGATCACCGGCTTGCCGGCCGCGGCGGCGACCGCGTCGGCGTCGTGCACGTCGATGTCGTTGCTGAGCATCCACCAGGTCATCGCCCGGTACATCGCACCCGTGTCGAGGAAGCGCATGCCCAGGCGGTCGGCGACACCACGCGAGGTGCTCGACTTCCCGGAGCCGGAGGTGCCGTCGACGGCGATGACGATGCGTGCGGGGTCACTGGTGGGATTGCTGCTGCTCACGGGCGGGAGCCTACCGGTGAGCGACCCAACCCCGGGACTCCAGAACCGCCTGCATCCTGTCGGCGGCGTCGGCGGCCACGATCAGCTCCATGACACCGACCGGGCGGCCGGGGTCGTGGTCGATACGTACGTCCTCGATGTTGACGCCGCTCTCCCCCGCGTCGGCGAAGAGACGGGCCAGGTTGCCGGGCTCGTCGGGCACCGTGACGTAGACGCTCGCCTGCGCGGCCTGCGGCCGGCCGTGCTTGCCCGGGATCGCTCGTGTCCCGGCCTGACCTTCTTTGAGCAGTACGTCCAGGGCGGCCGCGTCACCGGTGCCGACCGCCGCGATCATCTCGTCGAGCTGGCCGCGGACCTCGGTCAGCAGGTCGGTCACCGCGCGGGCGTTGCCGGCCACGATCTGACCGTAGAGGCCGGGGTCACCGGCCGCGACCCGGGTCACGTCGCGTACCCCCTGGCCGCTGAGTCCGAGGTGTCCCTCCGGCGCGACCGCCAGCCGGCCGGCGACCAGGGCTGCCATCAGGTGCGGCACGTGCGAGGTGCGGGCGACGGCCTGGTCGTGGTCCTCGGGGCTGAGGGTGAGCGGGACGGCTCCGCAGACGGTGGCGAGCTCGTCGACGAGCGCGATCGCCGTCGGGTCGGCGTCGGGGTGCGGCGTGACCGCCCAGGGCCGTCCCTCGAACAGCGTCGCGGTCGCGGCCAGCGGGCCCGAGCGCTCGCTGCCGGCCATCGGGTGGCTGCCGACGTAGCGGTGTACGTCGCCGGGGCCGTGCTCGCGGACGTAGGCAAGCGGCGAGGCCTTCACGCTGCCGACGTCGGTCACGACGGCGTCGGGGCTATCAGCGAGCGCTCGAGTGATCACTTCGCCGAGGTGCGCCGGCGGAACCGCGACGACGACCAGCTGCGGCGAGTCGCCGGGCTTGCGGCGACGGCCGGCGCCGAGGCCGGTCGCGGTGCGTACGTGGCTGGCGACCGAGTCGCTCAGCAGCACATCGAGCCCGGCGGAGGCGCAGGCGAGCGCGACCGAGGTGCCGAGCAGGCCGACACCGACGATCTCGACCGGGCCGCTCAGAGTCGACAGCCCTCCCCCTGCTTCCCCGGTCTGTGTCATACCTCCAAGGCTAAAGGGTCGGTGCCGCCGGACCCTCCCCGTCTCAGCGCCTGTGGTGCGCTATCGCGGCAGCCGACCAAGGTGTGCGATATCGCCTTGCGTTCATGAAGGCTGGTAGCTGCCGAAGGACCAGGAGTTCCCCTCCGGATCATTGACGGTGCCGCCGCGGCCGCCGTAGTCCTGGTCGACCATCGGGCGGTCCACGGTGGCGCCGGCGGCGACTGCCTTGTCGAAGACGGAGTCGGGGTCCTCATCGATCAGGTAGGCCGAGGAACCTCCGGTGGACTTGATGCTGCTGTCCTCGCGTACCTGCCCGAACATCAGCCCTCCCCCGGCGGGCCAGAGCCACTCCGCGTGGACCACGGTGCCGCCCTCGCGGTAGGTGGAGTGCTCGACGAAGCCGATCGCGCTCAGCCACGTCATCATCGCCTCGGCGTCCTGGAACGCCATCGACTGCCAGTACTTGATCTTCGCTACGTCGTTCTTCTGCTCAGTGTTCTTCTGCTCAGTGCTCATGCATCCGAGTCAACCGCCGGCGCCGCCGCCACGTCTTGAACGAATGGGAACTCCTCGCGCACCCAGGTCGTCGGCGTGCAGCCGGCGAACTCCTGCCACTCACGGGTCAGGTGCGCCTGGTCGGCGTAGCCGCAGGCAGTCGCCGCCCGGGCCAGCGGCACCCGGCCCACGAGGCCACGGGAGCGATCGAAGCGCGCCAGCCGCTGGAACTGCTTCGGCGCCACCCCGGTCTCGGCGCGCACCAGGTCACTGATCCGCCGGCGGCTGTAGCCGACGTCGTCGGCCACTTCCTGCACCCCCGCTCCCCCGGTCAGCAGCGCCAGCGCACGGCCCACCTCTGCCCTCGGCCCCGGCTCGCCGTAGCGCGCCAGCGCCTCGACCAGACCGCTCACGACCAGCCGCGCCCACTGTCGCGGATCGGCCTCGGCCAGCCGCTCCGGAAGATGACGTACGCCACCAGGTGCCGCGACCTCGTCGAGGGCGAGGAGCTCGCCACGCCACGCCGCCGCGGGCATCCCGAACAACGCCCGCACCCCGGCGGTCGTCAGCCCGAGCTGTACGCCCCGCTGGTAGCCGCGATGATGGATCGCCGCCGGCCGGGTGTGGAGCCCGGAGACCAGCGACCACGCCGTCACCGGCTCCGTCCCGCTCCCCCAGGAAGTCACCAGAGGCTCGTCGACCGGCAGCACGAAAGTGATCTCGGTAGACGGCATCCCCCGATGCACCCCCGGCGCACCGAAATCCACGTCGTAGGTGACCAGCGAGGTGACATAGGGCCGCAGCACCCCTGGCACGGACATGTCTTCGATGGTGCCACGGTCGCCGCGGGTTGCCTATGGGCTATCGCCGGTGGCGGGCCCAGTGTGCGATAGCGCTGCGCGGTGTCTTGTGTTGTCAGAGGTGGGTTTGACGAGGCGCGTGGTGCTTGGTTCTCTTTGGGCTGGTGGCCGCCGACCCGTTATGGAGGGTGTTCTCGCCAGCCCCCGGAGTAAAGGACGGCCTTCGGCCGCCGGCTTCGCCGGTCGCCTGCGGCGATCCTTGACACCGGGCCCCGCCGAGAAATTTGGCTGGCTATCGGGTCGGCGGCGGGGTTTGGCGCGGAGTCCCTGGGCTGCGTACGGGCTTGGGAATTGGTGTCGCTGTCCCTCAGGGGTCGGCCTGGTCTCGGGGCTTTACTAGACGATGACACCTTGTGGAGGTGGATTCACAAGGTGTCGCAGCTCGGGACGGCAGCCCCGTTGGCAGTGAGCGTGCCGGTTCCGCTGCTGGCGCCTCGGCGGCGACTGCTCGAGCGGCGAAAGGAGTGGGCTGGGCAGAGGTGGTGCGGCTCTACGCCTGGGCTTCCCGCGAGTACAGACAGTTCCCCACTGTGATGTCGGTTTCCCTGCCCCGGAGCGTGGGGAACCGACCGCGCATGCGGCGTGCACCAGCAGCAGGCGCCGGTGCTGCGAGAGCGAGGGAAACCATGCCCAACCGTCCGCCTGTGGGTCAGCCATCACTCGGGCCAGCGACTAGCAACTTTCCGACCGGCGCTGCCCGGAGGTGGGGCTGCGCTGGGGACGGCCGGATTCTGTCGGCTCGATCCGGGGACGGCTGCGATACGAGGAATGGCGGCCTCATTGCGGGGAACTAGCGCGGACCGATCGGCTTCGGCACCCACAGACACCTAGCGGCGAAGAACGCGGGTGGCAGGTGGCGCGGTTGCGGGCGCGGCCGGTTCAGGTCCGACGGGTGAACCGGATCCGTCCGTCCGGGAGCCGCTCATACTCAGAGCCGGCGTCGTGGATGCGGCGATGGTCGCTGGGGCACAGCAGGACCATGTTGGCCATGTCGGTCTTGCCGCCTTCGGACCACGGTTTCAGATGATGCGCTTCGGTCCACGCGGCGGGGGCGTCGCAGTCCTCGGCTTGGCAACCCTGATCGCGGAGCCGCAATGCTCGGTGTTGGATCGGGTGGGCCAGCCGGGCGGTGCGGCCGAGGTCGAGGACCTCGGAGTCCGTGCCTAACACCACCGGGACCAGGTTCGCGTTGCAGGCCATCCGGCGGGCCTCGGCGGCGGTGATCTTCTCGCCGTCGAACCCCAACGCTGCGGTGCCGAGATCCTTGCGGAGGTCGTCCACGCTCATGGTGATGAAGACCGTGGTGGCGTGGCCACCGTGCCTCGGGAGTTGGTCCACGTCGTAGGTCTCGATCACCCGCGCGAACGCCTGACCGAGGAGGCGGTCGTAGGGGGCCTTGCGGCCCTTGTCCTGCGCCGACCACTTCCTCGGCTGCGCGAGGGAGTCCAGCATCGTGCGCAACCGCATCCCGACCGCGTGGGAGACCCGGGCGTGGATGTCGATGGTGCCGTCGCCGTTGTCGCGCGAGGAGAAGAACGTGCGCCGTTGGGCGTGCTCCTCTTCCCGCTGCAGCGCCTTGGCCTCAGCGGCCTCGAACCGGGCCGGGTCGACCTCCGCCAGGACCCGGCGTCCGGCGATCTTGAGCTCGTTGGCCGTCAACTGGCTGGCGTAATCGACCAGCAGCTTCTCGGCCAGGATCAGGTCCTCAGCACTGGCAGCCGGGTCGGACTCGACGGCATCGAGGGCCTTCGTGATCACCCGGGCCTTGTCCTGAGACACCACACCCTCGGCCAGACCAGCAGCGACCAGGTCGTACTTGGCGAGGCCGGCAGCGAGTTTGATCTGGGAGCGAGCCACACCCTTGTCGACCAACAGCTCGGTCCGCAGCCACCCCGAGACGTCCTTCGCGCCGGTCTCCGCGGCGATATCACCAGCGGCGGCGAGGACCCGCAGTTTCAAGGCGGCTTGTTTGGCGTGGATCTTCTCCAGCTGGGCCAGGCGGTCCTTCTTCTGGCCGGTGCGCCAGTAGGCCGGGTCGCTCGCGAGCAGCTTGTCGAGGGAGGACTCGATGGCGGCCAGTTCGGCGTCGATCGGGTCATTAGGGTTGGTGCCCCAGTGGTTGACGTCGTGCTCGAGACTCATCGTGATCCCTCCCTTCAAAGGTGTGTTGTGATGGGTCTGATTCTACGCCTCGAACGGATACCTAACCACCTATAGATGCAGGTCAAGCGGCATTTTCGCGGTGAGCGAACGACCTCGCTGCTGTGGATGGTAAGTGGCCCGAAGGGCCACCCTCTCCACCCCCACAAGCCCCACCT
>NZ_JBHVGB010000176.1:0-12448 GCF_042801335.1 Nocardioides sp. NPDC057577
CCTTTGTCTTGCGAGCGCGCGCGGGATGGGACCGACTCTTGACACCATTTTAAAATCTAATACGATTTAAAAAACGGCAGATCGGAGAAGCTGATGAGCGGTGCCATCCCCACGGATCGCAACCTGTACGACGAGGACCACGAGGCGTTCCGGGAGACCGCCCGTGCGTTCGTCGAGAAGCACGCGGCCCCCAACGCGGAACGCTGGGCGAAGGAGGGCAAGGTCGACCGCTGGCTCTTCACCGAGGCCGCGAAGGCGGGCGTGCTCGGCTTCAATATCCCCGAGGAGTACGGCGGGGGAGGCACCCGCGACTTCCGCTTCAACGCGATCTTCGGCGAGGAGCTCGCCCGGCACCCGGTCTCCGACGGCCTCGCCGGTGTCGGGCTCTCCAACGACATCGTGATCCCCTACTTCACCGACCTGACCAACGACGAGCAGAAGCAGCGCTGGCTCCCCGGCATCGCGTCCGGCGACTTGATCGTGGCGGTCGCGATGACCGAGCCCGGCACCGGGTCGGACCTGGCCGGCATCCGCACCAGCGCGGTCCGGGACGGCGACGACTACGTCGTCAACGGGTCCAAGGTCTTCATCTCCAACGGGCAGAACGCCGACCTGGTCGTCACCGCGGTGCGTACGGGCGAGGACAAGCACAAGGGCATCAGCCTCCTGGTGATCGAGGCCGACATGCCCGGCTTCAAGCGCGGCCGCAACCTGGAGAAGGTCGGCCTGCACGCGCAGGACACCAGCGAGCTCTTCTTCGAGGACGTACGCGTCCCGGCGGCCAACCTGCTCGGCGAGGAGGGCAGCGGGTTCCTCGGCCTGATGAAGAACCTGCCCCAGGAGCGGATCTCGATCGCCGCCAACGCTGTCGCCGCCTCCGAGGGCGTCCTCGAGCGCACCCTGACGTACGTCAAGGAGCGCCAGGCCTTCGGCAAGCCGATCGGCTCCTTCCAGAACACGCGGTTCGAGCTGGCCGACATGGTCACCGCCGTCCGGGTCAGCCGCTCCTACATCGACGACCTCCTCGCCCGGCACTCCCGCGGCGAGCTGAGCGCTGTCGACGCGGCCGCCGCGAAGTTCTGGACCACCGAGCAGTACGTCCAGGTCGTCGGCCGCTGCGTCCAGCTGCACGGCGGCTACGGCTACATGCTCGAGTACCGGATCGCGCAGGACTACCTCGACTCCCGCATCACCACCATCTACGGCGGCACGACCGAGATCATGAAAGAGATCGTCGGCCGCGACCTCGGTCTCTGAGACCGTCCTCCACTCATCGAAAGGGGCATCCGTGTCCGACGCCTTCATCTACGACGCCGTCCGTACGCCACGTGGCAAGAACCGCGGCGGCGCCCTGCACGGCACCAAGCCGGTCGACCTGGTGGTCGGCCTGATCGATGCGATCCGGGAGCGCAACCCCGGCCTCGACCCGAGCGTGGTCGACGACATCGTCCTCGGTGTCGTCTCCCCGGTCGGGGAGCAGGGCGGCGACATCGCCCGCACCGCCGCCATGGTCGCGGGTCTGCCCGAGACCGTGGCCGGGGTGCAGATCAACCGGTTCTGCGCCTCCGGCCTGGAAGCGGTCAACCTGGCCGCCCAGAAGGTCGCCTCCGGGTTCGAGACCCTCGTCCTGGCCGGCGGCGTCGAGTCGATGTCGCGGGTGCCGATCGGCTCCGACGGCGGAGCGTACGCCCAGGACCCGACCACCTCCTACGACGCCTACTTCGTGCCCCAGGGCATCGGCGCGGACCTGATCGCGACGATCGAGGGCTTCTCCCGCGAGGACGTCGACGCCTACGCCGCGCGCTCCCAGGAGCGCGCCGAGACCGCCTGGGCCGAGGGCCGGTTCGCGAAGTCGGTCGTGCCGGTCAAGGACGTCAACGGCGTCACCCTCCTCGACACCGACGAGCACCGCCGTCCCGGCACGACGGTCGACTCGCTCGGTGCCCTGAAGGCGTCCTTCGCGGCCGCCGGCGAGCAGGCCGGCTACGACGCGGTGGCGCTGCAGAAGTACCACTGGATCGAGAAGATCGACCACGTCCACCACGCCGGCAACAGCTCCGGCATCGTCGACGGCGCCGCGCTGGTGCTGATCGGGACCAAGGAGGTGGGGGAGCGGCTCGGGCTCACCCCGAGGGCTCGGATCGTGGCGACCGCGGTCACCGGCTCCGACCCGACCATCATGCTCACCGGCCCGACCCCGGCGACCGAGAAGGCCCTCGCGAAGGCGAACCTCACCGTCGACGACATCGACCTGTTCGAGCTCAACGAGGCCTTCGCCGCCGTGGTCATGAAGTGGCAGAGCGACCTGAAGATCCCTGACGAGAAGGTCAACGTCAACGGTGGCGCGATCGCGCTGGGCCACCCGCTGGGCGCGACCGGCGCCATGATCCTCGGCACCGTGCTCGACGAGCTCGAGCGCACCGGCGGCCGCCGCGGCCTGGCCACGCTGTGCGTCGGAGCCGGCATGGGCATCGCCACCATCATCGAGCGCGTCTGACGACGCCTGCCGAGCCTGACGAGAAAGAGAGACACACCCCCATGACCAAGTCCGGGATCCGCTATGAGCGCGGCACCGACGGCATCGTCACCCTGACCCTCGACGACCCCGAGTCGTCGGTCAACACCATGAACGACGCGTTCATGATCGGCCTCGAGGAGGTCGTCACCCGCCTGGAGGCCGAGCACGACGACGTCACCGGCGTGCTGCTGACCAGCGCCAAGAAGTCCTTCTTCGCCGGCGGCGACCTCAACCGGCTCCGCGCCGGCGACGCCTCGCGGGCCGCCGAGGAGACCGCCTACATCGACCGGATGAAGGACTGGATGCGCCGCCTGGAGACCAACGGCCACCCGGTCGTCGCCCTGCTGGGCGGCACCGCGCTGGGCGGCGGGCTCGAGGTCGCCCTGTGCGCCCACCACCGCATCGCCCTCGACGACCGCTCCAGCCGCTTCGGTGTCCCGGAGGTGAGCCTCGGGCTGCTGCCCGGAGGCGGCGGCATCTCCCGCATGGTCCGGATGTTCGGCCTGGCCAAGGCGCTGCAGGAGGTGATCCTGCCCGCGACCAGGTTCACCGCCCGCCAGGCCCTCGAGGTCGGCATCGTCGACGAGCTCGTCGCCGACGCGGCCGAGCTGGAGACCCGGGCACGGCAGTGGATCGCTGAAAACCCGGCCCCGGTCAAGCCGTGGGACGTCAAGGGCTTCCGCCTCCCCGGCGGGGACGTACGCAGCCCCGGCGTCTCCGGCATGCTCCCGGCCCTGCCCGCGCTGTTGCGCAAGCAGCTCAAGGGCGCTCCGATGCCCGCGCCCCGGGCCGCTCTCGCGGCGGCGGTGGAGGGTGCGTACGTCGACTTCGACACCTCCTCGAAGATCGAGACCCGCTACCTGGTCAGCCTGACCAACGGCCAGGTCGCCAAGAACATGATCAAGGCGTTCTTCTTCGACCAGCAGCACATCACCGACGGGGCCAGCCGCCCGGAGGGCTATGAGCGCTTCCAGGCGACCAAGGTCGGGGTCATCGGCGCCGGGATGATGGGCGCTGCGATCGCCTACGTCTGCGCCAAGGTGGGCATCGACGTGGTGCTCAAGGACGTCAGCGCCGAGGCGGCCGAGAAGGGCAAGGACTACGCGCGCGCCCTGGAGGCCAAGGCGCTCGCCAAGGGACGTACGACCCAAGAGAAGTCCGACGCCCTGCTCGCCCGGATCATCGCCACCGGTGACCCCGCCGACTTCGAGGGTGTCGACTTCGTCGTCGAGGCGGTCTTCGAGTCCGTCGAGGTCAAGCAGGGGGTCTTCCAGGAGATCCAGGAGGTCGTCGAGCCCGATGCGGTGCTCGGCTCCAACACCTCCACGCTGCCGATCACCGTGATCGCGGAGGGCGTCAAGCGTTCCGAGGACTTCATCGGCATCCACTTCTTCTCGCCTGTCGACAAGATGCCGCTGGTCGAGATCGTCCGCGGCGAGCAGACCTCGGATGCGACCCTGGCCAAGGTCTTCGACTTCGTCCTGCAGATCCGCAAGACCCCGATCGTGGTCAACGACTCCCGCGGCTTCTTCACCTCCCGGGTGATCGGCCGGTTCATCGACGAGGCGGTCGCCGCGGTCGGTGAGGGTGTCGAGCCGGTCAGCGTCGAGCAGGCTGCGCTCCAGGCCGGCTACCCGGCCGGGGCGCTGCAGCTTCTCGACGAGCTCACCCTGACCCTGCCGCGCAAGATCCGGCTGGAGACCCGCGCCGCCACCGAGGCCGAGGGCGGTGTCTGGATCGAGCACCCCGCCGAGGCGGTCTCGGACTGGATGGTCTCCCAGGGCCGGACCGGTCGCAAGGACGGCGTCGGGTGGTACGACTACGCCGAGGGCAGGCGCGCCGGCATCTGGCCGGGCGTACGCGAGCACTACGGCTCCGGTCGGACCCAGCTGCCGCTGAAGGACCTGCAGGAGCGGATGCTCTTCGCCGAGACGCTCGACACCATCGCCTGCCTCGACGCGGGCGTGCTGGCCAGCGTCGCCGACGCCAACGTCGGCTCGATCCTCGGCATCGGCTTCCCGGCCTGGACCGGAGGCGTGCTGCAGTACGCCAACCAGTACGACGGTGGCCTGCCCGGCTTCGTCACCCGCTGCCACGAGCTGGCCGAGGCCTACGGCGAGCGGTTCCTGCCGCCCGCCTCGCTGGTCGAACGGGCCGAGCGGGGTGAGCTCTATGAGTGAGTCGCGGCTCAGCACCCGGTTCACCGAGCTGGTCGGCATCGACCACCCGGTGGTGCAGGGCGGGATGATGTGGGTCGGCCGCGCCGAGCTGGCCGCGGCCGTCTCCGAGGCCGGCGGGCTGGGCATCATCACCGCGCTGACCCAGCCCACGCCGGCCGATCTGGCCCTGGAGATCGAGCGGACCCGGAAGCTCACCGAGAAGCCGTTCGGGGTCAACCTGACCATCCTGCCCTCGATCAACCCGCCGCCCTACGACGAGTACCGGCGCGCGATCGTCGACTCCGGTGTCACGATCGTCGAGACCGCGGGATCCAGCCCCGAGCCGCACATGGAGTTCTTCGCCGAGCACGGGGTGACCGTGATCCACAAGTGCACCAGCGTCCGGCACGCGGTGAAGGCGCAGAAGGTCGGCGTCGCGGCGGTCTCGATCGACGGCTTCGAGTGCGCCGGCCATCCGGGTGAGGACGACGTACCCGGCCTGGTCCTGGTGCCGGCGGCCGCCGACGCGCTGACCATCCCCTTCATCGCCTCGGGTGGGTTCGCCGACGGTCGCGGCCTGGCCGCGGCCCTGGTGCTCGGCGCCGACGGCGTCAACATGGGCACCCGGTTCCTGTGCTCGCAGGAGTCGCCGGTCGCCGAGTCGGTCAAGGAGCAGATCGTCGCCAACAGCGAGCTCGACACCAACCTGATCTTCCGGCCGCTGCGCAACACCGCGCGAGTCGCGAAGAACACGGTCAGCGACGAGGTCGTACGCATCCTCGAGGAGGGCGGGACGTTCCCCGACGTGCAGTCCCTCGTCGCCGGCGCTCGCGGGCGCCTGGTCTTCGAGGAGGGCGACCTGGAGGCCGGCATCTGGTCGACGGGCCTGTGTCAGGGCCTCATCCACGACGTCCCGCCCGCGGGCGAGATCGTCACCCGGATCGTGGCCGAGGCTCAGGAGGTCCTGACCCGGGCGGTCGGGCGTTTCGGCTGACCCCGGTGGTCAGGGGGAGGTGACCGTCCGTCGCACCATGTCCTGGGCGACGGCGATCACCTCCTCGAGGCTGCGGGTCTCGGGCCGCCACCACTCCACGACCCAGTTCATCGCACCGAGCAGGAGCATCCGGAACGTCGTGATGTCGAGATCGTCCCGGATCGTGCCCTCCTTCCTCGCCTCGTCGAAGAGGTCGCGCCAGATGTGGCTGTAGAGCGACTCCTCGGCCGCAGGCCGGTCCCGCAGCGCCTCGGGTACGTGCCGGGCGTTGCGGATCGAGGCGGTCGCGTAGTCGGAGATCTCCAGCTCGTAGCGGAGGTGGGCGTCGACCGCGGTCATGATCCGGTCGAGAGGAGCGGTGCCGTCGGGGAGCGCCGCGACGGCCTCCTCGACGTGGACGCGTACGTCGTGGGCGCCCGCCCACATGACCTCCTCGACCAGCTCGTCGCGGGAGGCGAAGTAGTAGTAGATCGCCGGCGCCTGGACTCCGGCGACCTCCGCGACCTCGCCCAGGCGCATACCGGCGTATCCTCTCTGCGAGAGCACGGTCGCCGCCGCGTCCAGGATGCGTTTGCGGGTCTTTTCGGACTTCGATGCCACGGCTGAATTCTAATACAGATTCAGTTTTGCGGCATCCGTGCCGCCCCGTCGATGATCGCCTGTCGGATCCGCGGATAGGTGCCACAGCGGCAGATGTTGCGGATCGTGTCCAGGTCGGCGTCGGTGACGGTGCGTCCCTCCGCCGAGACGCGTCGCACCAGGTCGACCGCGGCCATGATCTGGCCGGGCTGACAGTAGCCGCACTGGGAGACGTCGTGCTCGAGCCACGCCTGCTGCATCGGGTGCAGGCCGTCCGGACCCTCGCCGACGCTCGCCGGAAGCCCTTCGATCGTGGTGACGTCGTCGTCCGGCTCCAGGTCGGCGACCGGGACGGCGCACGGGTTGAACGCACGACCGTTGAGGTGCGAGGTGCAGGCTTTGCAGACGTTGATCCCGCAGCCGTACTTCGGCCCGGTGACGCCGAGCAGGTC
Organism: Nocardioides sp. NPDC057577; assembly: GCF_042801335.1. Lineage (NCBI taxonomy): Bacteria > Bacillati > Actinomycetota > Actinomycetes > Propionibacteriales > Nocardioidaceae > Nocardioides > Nocardioides sp. NPDC057577. Next base: position 6,703 of record NZ_JBHVGB010000176.1, read on the forward strand.
GCGGAGCACCCAGAGCAGGCGTACGTCATCCTCGGCCTCGACACTGATCTGCTCGCCGTTGACCCGGAAGGTGTGGGTGGGCACGTGCACTCCCTTTCTGGTGGGGGCTTTCAACGGAGGAAGGTCAGGCCGTCGGTCGGCGAGGCCGGGACCGGCGGGACGGTCGGCTTGGGCTCGAAGGAGAGCGTGCCGTGGTTGATGGGGAAGTCGGTCGGCATGGTCCCGGTCGCCCGGCCGTACGCACAGGCGACCGCGGCCATCGAGGGGGCCACGCCGAGCTCCCCGGCGCCACCGGGCTCGCCCGAGCCGGGCACGATGATGACGCGTACGTCGGGCGGGGTGTTCCACTGCCGGGTGTAGAAGTAGTTGTCCCAGCTCGCCTCCAGGAAGTGTCCGTCGCGCAGGTGCAGGCTGGAGGTGAGCGTCTGGGCGATGCCGTCCATGAGGCAGCCCATCATCTGCGCCTCCAGGCCGCGCGGGTTGACCACGGTGCCGACGTCGACGGCCAGGACCGCCTTGGTGACCCGGGGTCCGGTGACGGCGTCGCGGACCTGCCGGCCCACGGTCTCCGGGCGCGTGTCGATCTCGACGAGGACCGCGCTGGTGGAGTGGTACTCGCCGTGGAAGGCGATGCCCTGGGCGACCCCGTCGGGAAGGCTCCGGCCCCACTCGCCGGCCTCGGCGACCCGGTCGAGCACCGCGCGGTCGCGGGCGTTGCGCAGGTGGTCGCGGCGGAAGCGGTAGGGGTCCTTGCCGGTCTTCGCGGCCAGCCGGTCGACGATCAGCTCGCGCGCGCAGGTCACGTCGGGGGAGTAGACGTTGCGCATCGAGCCGGTGTTGAAGCTCTTGTCGGTCTCCTTGAGCACCCGCGTGGCCGGCCCGAAGTTGTAGGGCATGGCCTGGGAGAGCTGGAAGAAGACCTGGGAGAAGGCCTTGTCGCCGACCGGGATCTGGGCGGCCAGCGCCGTGATGATCTCGCCGAGACCGTGACCGAGGTCGGTCGAGACGCTGGTGTGCGACTGCTGGTAGCCGAGCACCGTGCCGCCCACGTACGCCGCCCGCACCCGTGACCTCGCCATCGGGTGCGCGCGGCCCTGACGGGAGTCGTCGGCCCGGTGCCACATCAGCTTCACCGGCTTGCCGATCTTCCGGGAGACCTCGGCCGCCTCCAGGGCGGCGTCGAAGAAGAGCCGGCGGCCGAACGAGCCACCGCCCTGGGTGACGTGCACCCTGACCGCTGGGATCGGCAGCCCGAGCAGGGCCGCGATGGTCTCCTGGGCGACGATCGGCGACTTCAACGACGACCAGATCTCGGCCCGGTCGGGGCGTACGTCGGCGATGGCGCAGTTGGTGTCCAGGGCACTGTTGCTGCGGAACCGGAACGTGAAGGTCGCCTCCACCGACGGTGTCAGCGGCGGGAGGCCCAGCGGCGCCTCGGTGCGGCGCAGCTCCTCGAGCACGTCCTCGTCATCCTTGCCCTCGGCGGTTCCGGGGCCCCAGGTCACCCTCAGCGCCCGCACCGCGTCGATGCACTGCCCGAACGTGCGCGCCCGCACGGCCACCCCGGTCGAGATCGTGACCACGTCGGTGACACCCGGCATGGTGCGTACGTCGGCGGCGTTGGCCACCGAGCGGACCGTGCCGTTGATGGTCGGCGGCCGGCAGACCATCGTCGGCAGCGCGTCGGGAACCTGGAGATCCATCGTGAACTGCTTGCGTCCCGTGACCGCGGCGCGGGCGTCGACCCGGGTGCGCGGCGTGCCGATCACGGTGAAGTCCGTGTCCGGTTTCAGGGTCACGCTCACCTGCTCGGTGCGTACGCTCGCGGCCCGGGCCGCCAGGTCGCCGATCGGGATCTGCCGGCTCCCGCCCACGACCAGGCCGTCGCTGATGGTCAGCGCCTCGACACGGGACCCGAGCTCGGCCGCGGCGGACGCCAGCAGCCGGGCGCGGGCGATCCCGGCAGCGACCCGGATCGGGGTGTAGGTGGCGATGGTGGTGTTCGACGCGCCGGTGAGCTGGTTGAAGAGCAGCTCGGGACGAGCGTCGGCCAGGCTCACGTGGACCCGGTCGAGCGGCACGCCGAGCTCCTCGGCGATCAGCATCGCCGAGGACGTGGTGATCCCCTGACCCACCTCGGCGCGGGGGAGCGCGAAGCGCACCTCGCCGTCGGCGCCGACCTCGACGGTGATCAGGCTCGCCGTCGGGATCGCGGCCACCGTCATCAAGTCGTTGAGGTCGAGGATCTCGGTCGGCTCGGGCCACGGGATCCCGTCGGCCGCCGGTGCCGCCGGTCCGGCCGCCCTGGCCGGCTCTGCCGAGGTGAGCTCGGCGGCCGCGACCAGGGTCGGGCCGGCGAGCACGTAGCCGAGGAACGTACGCCTGCGCAGCGGTTCCACGTCAGAAGGTGCGGTTGCCGTCGGGGATGGTGATCGCGGTGCCCTGTCCCTTGGTCAGGTAGAACATCAGGTACTGCCGGGCGACCTCGTCGATGGTCCAGGCCAGTGCCGGCGCCAGCGGCAGGCTGACCGCGCCCTGGCGGATCTTGATGAACCACGGCCAGGCGGCCCGGATCGTCGACTCCCAGAACGGACGCGGCGTGATGCCGTCCCAGTCGGCGACCTTGTCGCCGACGAGATATCTGGCCAGCCCGTCGACCGCGGGTCGTGAGAACGATCCCGGGCTGGTCTGCTCGGCGAGCTGGCCGAGCAGGACGTCGGTCAGGATCACTCCCTCCGAGGTCGGCCCCAGGATCGGGTCGAGCAGCTGGTCGGACTGCTGGTTCGCGGCGGCCCAGGTGGCGGGGATGTACTCGGCGGGCACGCCGAGCATGTAGGCGTTGACCTGCCAGTTGTGGAGATAGCCCGCCTTCTCCGCGGAGGTCATGTCCAGGTCCCACTCGACGAGCTTGCGCATCGTCCAGGTCGCCAGGCTGTGCCAGGTGATCAGGATGTCGCCGATCGAGATCGGGATCTGCTGGCCGCCGCTGGTCTCGACCCAGTGCGGCGACTCGGGCAGCAGGTTGCGTACGGCGGCGTGCACCATCCGCGTCTTGACCGCCTGCGCCTGGGCCTTGCCGTCAGGTTCGTAGGCGTTGGGGTCGCCGACCGCGAAGCCGAGCATGCTGGTCTTGGCGACCCGGTCCTCCATGTCCGCGCCGCCCTTGGAGTAGTAGACCGCCCTGGCCTCGCGGGGGATCGCGGTCGAGAGCATCCCGCCGCCGGGCCCGTTGCAGAGGTTGAGGAGCAGCCCGTTCTTGGTGTTGAACGACGCCGCGGCGCGCAGCTTGCCCATGTCCGCCCAGTCGGGCAGACGCAGCGCTCGTGCCATCCAGTCGCGTACGTCCCCGGGCAGCCCGTCCGGGAGCGGCTGGTCGTTGCGGTTCCAGTCGAGGATGGCGGCGTTGATCGCGGGCACGTCGCCGCGCCTGAGGACCTCGCCCATGAGGTAGTCGATCTCGTCGTCCCACAGCCACTGCGGGTCGATGCCGGTGCCGCTCCCGGCCACGGACAGGGCGGGGTCCCAGGTCCACGGGACGGCGGCCCGGGCGGCGGCCATCGGGCCGCCCAGGGAGGCGACGGCGCCGGCCGCGATGCTGGATGCGACCAGGAACTTACGTCGGCTGAGCTCGTGCATGATGCTCCTTTGGTTCGAGGAGGGTCGGTCAGCTGGGGTAGCCGGGGTTGTTGCCGGTGGGTATCTCGATGCTGATCTGTTCCCCGCGGGCGAGGAACAGCAGCACCGCCTTGCGGATGAACTCGTCGAACATCCAGTAGGTCGGTGGCGCGAGCGAGAGCGGCTGGCCGGACTCGCGGAAGGCGACGAACACGGGCCAGCCGACCTTGATCGTCGTGTCGAGGGCAGGATGTCGGGGGAGCTCGAGCCACTCGGCGACCTGGTCGCCGAGCATGAACCGGCTCATCGACTCCAGGGCCGGCCGGGTGAAGAGCGTCCCGTCGATCTCGGCGCCGAAGTCGAGCAGGATGTCGGCGAGCGCGACGCCCTCGTCGGTGTGGGCCAGCAGCGGCACCAGCACCTGCTCGCGCTGGCTGAGCGCGTCGCCCCACGTCGCCGGGATGTACTCGTCGCGGACACCGAGCATGTGGGCGGTCACCTGCCACACGTGCAGGTAGCCCTCGCTGAGATCGGCGGGCCGCTCGACCTCCCACTCGTCGAGCTTCTGCCACACCGAGGAGGCCAGGCTGTGCCAGGTCACCATGATGTCGCGCTGGCTGATCGGGATCTCCTCGTCGGCGGCCGCCACCCAGTGCGGCGACTGGGGGAGGAGGTGGCGTACGGCGGCGTGGATCAGGCGCGTCTTCACGCAGGTCACGATCATCTCGCCGGAGGGGCCGAAGGCGCCGTTCACGCCGATGTCGTAGCCCAGCTTGGCGGTCTTCTTGATCCGGTCGCGCATGTCGCTGCCGCCGTAGGAGTAGTAGACCGCCCGGGCCTCGCGGGGGATCGCGGTCGACATCATGCCGCTGTTCATCCCGTAGAGGACGCCTAGGTAGAGGCCCCAGCGCTGGGTGAACTCGAAGGCGTCGGCGAGCTTGGCCTCGTTCGCCCATGACGGCAACTGACGCGCCTGTTCGATGAAGGCGTACAGGTCGCTGGGCAGCGCGGTCGGGGTCGGCTGGTCGTTGCGCGTCCAGCCGCGCAGGGCGTCGTTGACGGCGTCCACGTCACCGTGCTGGATCAGGTCGGCCACCACCTGGTCGGCCTCCGGGTCCCACACCGCCGACGGGTCGGCACCCGCGCCGGAGCGGGCGATCGAGGCCGAGGCCGGCCACGTCCACAGCGGGGTCGTCAGTGCTGCTGCGCTCACCGCTCCGCCCGCGACCAAGAGCTTTCGTCTGCTGAGGTCTGCCACTGCCACCACTCCTCATCATCGAGTCATCGAAGTGATCCGCGTCACTTCGGCCCTGATAGCGTAGAGCCACTATCGGCAATCTGCCAGTAGTAATTGGCAGATTGCCGATAAAGTGTGTCCTGTGCCTGCGTGAGCCGGTCGGGTGAGGAAGGATGGGGGACATGGCAACTCCGCGAGTACGCATGCAGGCCGATCGCCGGCGCGACCTGATTGTCGCGGCGGCGGCGCACGTCTTCGCCGAGCGGCGCTACGACGACGTCTCGACGACCGAGCTCGCTCGGGCCTGTGGGGTCAGCCGTGGCCTGCTGAGCCACTACTTCCCGACCAAGCGCGATCTCTATCTGGCCGTCATCGGCCGGCTCGTCGACGTGCCTCGCCTCCCCATGCCGGCCTATGTCGAGGGTGCGACCGTCGAGGATCGCATCGGCCGCAGCGTGGCCGAGTGGGTGGACATGGTCGTGGCTCGCAAGGACGCCTGGCTGGCGGTCTCCGGTTTCCTCGGCGAGTCCCGCGACGAGGAGATCTCGGTGATCCTGGAGGACTACATCGAGCGCATGGTCGACCAGATCTGCGAGCTCGCCGGGCTGCACGCGGTCCGGTCGCACCCTGCCGTACGCACGGCTCTGCACGGCTACTCCGCCTTCGCGACCACCGTCACCCGGCGCTGGCTGCTCGGCGCGCCCACTCCGCGTGAGCATCTGGAGCGGCTCCTCGGCGACACGCTGATCAGTCTCGTCCGCGTCACCGTCCCGGCGTTGACCGAGGAGTCCGCCCCGGCCTGACCCCCGCCGAGTCGGCTCGTCCTGACCGGGATTCGCGTCGAGTCGGCTCGTCCTGACCCAGATTCGCGCCGAGTCGGCTCGTTAGAACGAG
>NZ_JBHVGB010000177.1:0-12386 GCF_042801335.1 Nocardioides sp. NPDC057577
CGGGCGCCCTCCCCGCCCACCGGCGGGCCGGGGGGTCCGTTGTTTCGCCTACACCACCCCCCCGCGGCCTTTAATGCCCCCTGGGGGTATCCCGCCCCGACGTCAGTGACTTCTCGCCCGACGTACCTGACTTCTCGGCATGATGGGGGCAGTCGACGACGACCCGAGGAGCACAGACATGGCCCGAGAGATCACCACCGTTGTGAAGGACCTGCACTTCCTGGAGTGCCCGCGCTGGCACGAGGACCGGATCTGGTTCGTGGACTTCTACTCCCACAAGGTCTACTCGGCCCAGGAGGACGGGTCCGATCTCCGGGTCGAGGCGGACGTGCCGGGGCAGCCGTCGGGGCTGGGCTGGCTCCCCGACGGCCACCTCCTGGTCGTCTCGATGCGCGATCGCCGGATCCTGCGACGTGAGACGGACGGATCGCTGGTGACCCATGCCGACCTCAGCAGCCATGTCAGCCACCACCTCAACGACATGGTGGTGGACGAGCAGGGCAGGGCGTACGTCGGGAACTTCGGCTTCGACATCATGGCCGGCGCCGACGTGGCGCCGACGGTGCTGCTGCGCGTCGACCCGGACGGGACGGTGACCGAGGTGGCCGACGACATGTGGTTCCCCAACGGCAGCGTGATCACCGACGACGGCACCCTCATCGTCGACGAGACCTGCGGCAACCGGATCAGCGCCTTCGACATCGCGGAGGACGGGTCGCTGAGCAACCGGCGTACGTGGGCGAAGTTCGGTGAGCTCACCACGCACACCGCCTTCGCGGAGGCGATGGGCGATGCCGTGCTCGCGCCCGACGGCTGCTGTCTGGACGCCGAGGGCGCCGTGTGGACCGCCGACGGGGTCTTCGGCAGGCTGGTCAGGGTCGCCGAGGGCGGCGAGATCCTCGAGCAGATCGAGCCGGGCGGCGGCGTCTTCGCGTGCATGCTGGGTGGGAGCGACGGGAAGACGCTGTACGCCTGCGCCGCGCCCGACTTCTTCGAGGATCAGCGCAAGGCCAACACGGAGGCACGGCTGCTGGCCATCCGGGTCGACGTGCCGAGGGCCGGGCGCCCCTAGGGTCCGGTCTACGCCTCGGCCCGCTCGTCGCTGGCGTCCGGCGGCGGGCCGTCGAGGCGGCCGGCGCGACTACGCATCGGTACGGCGACGTGGAGGGCATTGCTCTCGAGCGTGAAGTGGGCCGGCGTCTCGGTGAGGATCTCGCCGTCGAGGTTGACCGGCATCGGCTCGTCGGTGGTGATCCGCACGGCCTGGGTGGTCACGTGATGCACCTGCTCGTGCTCGACGAAATGGCCGCTTTTCAGCAGCCGGGCGATGGAGACGTGGTCGCTCAGCTTGCCTCGCATGATCGCGTAGACATCGAGGAGGTCGTCGTCGACCGAGGCATTGGGCGAGACGGTGTTGCCGCCGCCGTAGTGGCGGCCGTTCCCGACGGCGACCTGGAGCAGGTCCTCGAACTCGACCGTCTCGTGGTCGCCCTCCGGGAACTCCAGCCGTGCGGTGAAGGGGGTGTGATCGCGGTAGGCCTTCAGTGTCGCCACCGGGTAGGCCGCGGGTCCGATCAGCTTCTTCATCCCCGGGCTCAGCGCCTCGGTCACCGCGACGGAAAGACCGAAGGAGGCCACGTTGAGATAGGCGTGGCCGTTTGCCCTGCCGACATCGACATTGATGACCTTGCCCTCGAGCAACTGCTGGATCGCAGCCTCCGGCTCGAGCTCCAGCTCGAGCGTGCGGGCGAAGTCGTTGGCGGTGCCGAGCGGGATGACGGCGAGCACGACATCGGTGTTGGCGACGCGGCCGGCGGCGGCGCTCACCGACCCGTCACCGCCGCCGATGACCAACAGGTCCGGCTTCTCGGCGGCCACCTCGTCCAGCGCGGCCTCCAGCTCCTCCCCCGAGTGGACTGCATAGGAACGGACTTCCTCGATCCCGGCGGACCGAAGCTTCTCCTCCACGGAATCCAGCGCGTCCGCTCCCCGGCGGGAGCCGGCGTTGACGACGAGGGCGACCTTCACGGAGTCGCGCGACAACAGCGATTGCATATCCACCCTAGGAGCGTACGCACTCCACCTGAGTCCGCGCTGGCGTGTTCCTGTGCGTTGCCTGTGCGGCCGGCTACCGGCGGACTACCCGCCGACGACGCCGGACGTGACCACCTCGGCGAAGACCCCGAACGCCGGCTCGCCGGCCCGGTTGAGCGGGCGGTGCGAGGCGAGCGTCTTCAGCAGCCGTACGTCCCGCTCCCCCGTCTCCGGATGGATGTCGATCACGGCGCAGCGCGGGATGGGCACACCGATCCGGAGCGTCGCCCCGCCGACCCGGATCTCCCGTCCGAGCCAGGTGTCCTCGGCATAGGGCTCATCGGTCTCGACCACCAGGTTCGGCCGGAACCGCGCCACATCCAAGGCGTCCTGACCCGCCTGCCGGGCGAGGTCGCGCAGCGACGCCGTGGTCACCACCGACACCGCGCCGGCGAAGACGACGTCACCGCGTCGGGCACGGGCCAGCCGCACGGGCCGGTCGAGCCACCTCGAGAACAGCTCCGCGTGCGGGCCGCCGAGCAGCTCCAGCTCGACCTCCCGGCCCCAGTAGTCGCAGGTGAGCCGCTCGCCCGTCGCGACCGGCGCCGCCGTGACGGACTCCTTGTCGGGCAGCTCGACCTCGAGCCGGTCGTCGCCGGTCACCTCTGCCCGCACCGCGACCAGCGAGGGGTGCTGCACGGTCCGCAGCACCCGCCCGCGGGCCGGGTCGGTCTCGTCGACCGCCACCAGCGCGAGGCCCCGGTCTCCCACGACGCCCTGGGCGTCGAGCACCGCTCGGTCGTGGGGCAGGTGCCTGGTCCCCTTGATCGGCGCGAACCCCGCCCGGACGACCCTCAGCTCATCGATCACGGTGCCAGTCAACCAGCGTTGCGAAACGCCTTGGCACCCTCGGCCGCCAGCTCCGAGTAGTTCGTCGTGCCGGCGCCGAGAAGCTCTTCCGCTGCCCGCTTGACCGCGCCGAGGGCAGCGAAGGCGAACGCGCCGCCGACCGAGATGCGCGCCGCGCCGGCCTCGGCCAGCTCCGGGACCGATGGGCCGCCCGGCAGCAGCAGGACGTTGACCGGGCGGTCGACGGCGCCGACCAGGCGGCGTACGTCCTCGACGGCGATGACTCCGGGCGCGAAGAGCACATCGGCGCCGGCCTCCTGATAGGCCTGGAGGCGGGCGATCGTGTCGTCCAGATCGTCGCGGCCGCGGATGTGGTTCTCGGCGCGAGCGGTGAGGACGAAGCCGTCGCCGGCGGCGCCGGCCGCGGCGGCCACCCGCTCGGCGGCTTCCTCGACGGAGTAGATGGTGTCCTTCTCGATCCCGGCGTAGTCCTCGATGGACCCGCCCGCCAGACCGGCGGCCACGGCGAGCCGGAACGTCTCCTCCACCTCGGTCGTGGTGCCCGCGAAGCCCGCCTCCAGGTCGGCGGAGACGGGCACATCGACCGCCTCGACCAGCGCGGTGGCGTGCGCGATCACCTCGTCGCGGGTGACCTGGCCGTCGAGGCGCCCGAGGGTCGCGGCGTAGCCGCTGCTGGTCGTGGCCAGGGCCGGGAAGCCCAGCGAGGCCAGGACCTTGGCTGAGCCCGCGTCCCAGGCGTTCGGCATCAGCAGCGGGCGTCCGGGCAGGTGCAGCGACAGGAAGTTCTCGGCGAGCGACATGCCGGTCACCCTGCCACGGGACGGCGCGGCCGAGAACCGGATTTCCGGCCTAGGATCGATGAACATGGGCCACGATCACGACCACATCTCACCCGCGGCGGACCGGCGTTACCTCATCGCCGCGATGTCGCTCCTGGGTGTGTTCCTGATCGGCGAGGTGACGGTCGCGATCCTCGCCGACTCGCTCGCGCTGCTCGCCGACGCCGGCCACATGCTGACCGATGTCGGGGCGATCGCGGCGGCGCTGTGGGCGATGCGGCTGGCCGCACGGCCGGCGCACGGCCAGTGGACCTACGGCTGGAAGCGGGCCGAGATCCTCTCCGCCGCACTCAACGGCATCACCCTGCTCGTCTTCGCCGCGGTCGTCGCCGTGGAGGCGATCCGGCGCCTGATCGACCCGCCCGACGCCGAAGGCTGGCCGATGTTCGTGGTCGCGCTCGTCGGCTGCGCCGTCAACATCCTCGCGGCCGCCCTGATGGCACACGCCAACCGCACCTCCCTCAACGTCGAGGGCGCCTACCAGCACGTCCTCTCCGACCTCTACGGCTTCATCGGCACCCTGGTCGCCGCCATCGTCATCCTGCTCACCGGCTGGACCCGCGCCGACCCGGTGGCCTCGCTCGTGGTCGTCGCCCTGATGACGTACGCAGGTGTCTGCCTGCTCCGCGACAGCGGCCGGATCCTGCTCGAGGGGGCGCCGGCGGAGGTCGACGTCGACGACCTGCGCCGGCACCTGCTCGACGTCGACCATGTGGTCGAGGTGCACGACCTGCATGCCTGGACGGTCACCTCGGGCCTGCCCGCGGTCTCGGCACACCTGACCCTGCGCCCGGAATGCTTCGTCGACGGCAGCGCACCGAAGGTCCTCGACCGGGTCCAGGCCTGCCTGGCCGGTCACTTCGACGTCGAGCACTCCACCTTCCAGCTCGAGCCCGAGACGCACCTGGCCCACGAGCCGGGGATGCACTGAGGGCTGAGGATCAGGCGCGAGCGAGCGCGGTGAGGGCCGCCTCGCGGGCCTGCTCGATCGCGTCCTCGGCGACCCCGCACAGCCGCAGACAGGCCGCGGCGATGGTGGCGACGGTCGTGCTGCCGACCCGGTCCTCGCGGCGGAGGCTGACCACGCTCTCGACCATCTGCACGACCAGCTCGCCGAGGCCGGGTTCGCCGCTCGCCGCCGAGACCCGCTCGCCCGCGGCGCGCTGCGCGGCCCGGCCGTAGCCGGCGACGAGGTCACCGCGGAGATGGCCGTAGCGGTCGTAGACGGGCGAGGCGATGACGTCGGGCAGGCGGTAGAGCATGCCGATGTTGTAGGGCATGGCGACCAGCGCGCTCATGTCGCTGACGGCGAGCGCGTAGAGGCCGACGTCGGGCTCGACCGACCCCATCCCGGCCTCGATCTTCCCGGCCTGCTCGACCCGGTCCTGGACCGAGCGCTCGAGCAGCACCGCGAGGATCTCCTCCTTGCTGCCGAAGTGGTAGTAGATGGAGGCCTGCCTCAGCCCGGCACCGTCCGCGATCTCGCGGGTGGTGGTGCCGGCATAGCCGCGGCTCACGAAGAGCTCGGCAGCGGCAGCGAGGATCTGATCTCGGGGGTTCGCCGCAATCTTTCCGGGGAGCAGCCGTGGACGGCCGCGACCCGGGCGCGGCGAGATCTGTGACACCGTGGCATCGCCTTTTTCTGTCGTGCGATAGATAACATCGGAGAGGGTAAGTTTCGCACTCATATCGAAAGAGTCAAGCGCCAGAGGACGTGTCCGCCCCCAAACCCGTCAGTGCGTGAGCTTGAGCCCGACGACACAGCCGACGAGCGCGACGATCAGCAGGACGCGGACAGGGCTGATCGCCTCCTCCCCCGCCACCATCGAGTAGCCGACGGTGAGCGCGGCACCGATGCCGACCCAGACCGCGTAGGCGGTGCCGATCGGCAGGGTGCGCATGGCCATCGCGAGGCCCACCAGAGAGCCGATCAGGGCGACGCCGAAGACGATCGAGGGGACCAGCCGCGAGAATCCCTCGGTGCGACCCAGGGCAAGTGCCCACACGGCCTCGAGGACACCTGATACAACAAGAAAAAGCCAGGACATGACCCACTCCAGACGGCCGTCTTGTCGCGCCTCCGGGTACGGCTCCCTCGTCCGGCAGCCGGTCTCGGCTGACGTCTTCGACCTTAGCAAACCTGTCACACGATAGAAACTTCCCGGCAACAAGGAACGCTGCGTTCTTCAGCACGGGATTCAGGGGCGAATGATGGGAGGATGCGCAGGTGACCTTCACCGTCGGCTTCGTCACCGGAGCCACCCCCGACAAATGGGCCCGGACCTGGCGAGACCGCAGCCGTGAGCGGCTCGAGCTGGTCCCGGTCACCGAGGAGGACCAGGAGCGGCTGCTGCGCGAGGGCGAGCTCGACATGTGTCTCCTACGCCTCCCCGTGGACCGCGACGGCCTCCACTGCATCCCGCTGTACGAGGAGCAGCCGGTCGCGGTGATGGGCCACGAGCACCTGCTCTCGCTGCTCGAGGAGGTCACCCTCGACGATCTCGCCGAGGAGCAGCTGGTCATCCCCGAACGCGGGGGTTGGACACCGAGCGCCGAGCAGATGTCGTGGCCGCCGATGAGTGAGAAGGATGCCGTCGAGACGGTCGCGGCCGGCACCGGGATCGCGATCGTGCCGATGTCGATCGCCCGGCTCTACCACCGCAAGGACGCCGTCTTCCGGCCGGTCACCGGCATCGAGCCCACCACCGTCGGCCTGGCCTGGCTGATCGACAACGACGACGAGCGGGTGCAGACCTTCATCGGCATCGTCCGCGGCCGCTCGCGGAACTCCTCTCGCGGCTGAGGCTCCGGCTCCGGCAAATGCCGGGTGAACGGCCGGCGACATCTGGCTGCGCCGCTCTCATTCCGGTCAGCACGCTCCGCGTGCGTCCCTAGACTCTGCCCGATCAAGACGAGAAGGCAGGCGCTACGGGTGAACCGCACGGGGTGGACGACCGTCCTCGCAGGCGGTCTGGGGCTGGCCCTGCTCGGCTGGTTCCTGATCGCGAACGTGCTCCCGGGAGGCGCCGGGACCGACAAGCTGGCCGATCCGGTGACCCTGAGGATCGCGGCCGGCTCCGAGCTCGACGACATCCTCTGCGCCGGCGGCACCAGCAGGGCCGAGGAGTCGACCGGCACACCGGTCCACTGCAAGCCGAGCAAGCTGGTGAAGCGGCTGAAGGAGGAGACCAACGTCGACCTCGAGCCGGAGTTCATCGGCACCCTCGAGGCCGTCGACGCGATCGTGGCCGATCCCGACCGCTACGACGCCGCCTGGTTCGCCTCCGACGACTACCTGCGGCTGGCGCTGGCGGCCAAAGGCACCGACGACCTGACCTCCTCCGACCCGATCATGCGCTCACCGGTGGTGCTCGGCGTACACCACGACGTCGCCACCCGGCTCGGCTGGACCGATGACACCCCGGTCTCCTGGGAGGAGATCGCCCGCCGCTCCGCCGATGGCGAGCTCGGGTTCCTGATGACCAGCCCGGCCTCCTCCAACTCCGGCCTGTCCACGCTGGCCGGCGTGGCCACCGCCTTCGACGCCGAGCCGCCGCTGCAGAGCGAGGACGTCGACGTGGTCCAGGAGGACGTGCGCCAGCTCTTCAGCGGTCAGCTCGGCCGGGCGGCCAGCTCGGGGTGGCTCTCGGACATGTTCGGCGAGAACCCGACGGCCTACGACGCGATCTTCAACTACGAGTCCGAGCTGCTCGCGCTCGCAGAGCAGGTCGAGGATCTCGACATCGTCTACCCCAGCGACGGCACCACCGAGGCCACCTACCCGGTCACGCTCATCGACGCCGGGAAGCAGAAGGCGTACGAGACGGCGGTCGCCTGGCTGCGTACGGCACAGGTGCAGGAGGAACTGAGCGAGGCGAGCGGGCGCCGACCGGGTCGCACGGGCGTGGAGCCCTCCCCCGGCGTGCCCGACAACGACGTCAAGACGCTCCCGCTCCCCGACGACCTCGGCACCATCGACGAGCTGATCTTCACCTACTTCGACGAGTTCGCACCCAAGACCCGGACGACCTATCTGCTCGACACCTCCGCCTCGATGGACGAGATCAAGATGAACCAGCTGCGGCGGGCCTTCGAGGGTCTGGCCGGCGATGACACGTCGATCAGCGGCCAGTTCAAGCGTTTCCGCAAGGGTGAGCGGCTCACGGTCTACACCTACGCCGACGAGGCCCGGCCCCTCGGCTCCGTCGTGGTCGCCGACCAGCCGGAGCGCGACGAGGCGCTCGGCGACCTCATCGACCGGGTCGGCGAGCTGAGCGGCGACGGCGGCACCGCCTACTACGACGCGATCGACGCCGCCTACGCCGGCATCAAAGCCTCCCCCGAGGAGGGCGCCACCACCTCGATCGTGCTGATGACGGACGGCGAGCAGAACGGCGGGCAGTCCTACGCCCAGCTCAGCAAGAAGTACGAGGCGGCCTACCGCGATCTCGGGGTGCCGCTCTACGTGGTGCTCGTCGGCGACGCCGCCACCTCCGACGAGGCCAGCATCGAGCAGCTGGTCGGCTTCGCCGAGCACACCGGCGGCCGTGACGTGGTGGCCGAGGACGCCGCCGACCTACGCAAGATCTTCCAGGAGATCCGTGACTACCAGTAAGCCCGCTTCGATCCTCACCAGGATCATCAACTCCGGCTGGACCAGTGCCGGGGCGGTAGCCGCGGTCCCGCTGGCCGGTGCGGCCGTCGCCACCGGTGCGTGGGGATGGGCGGTCGGCGCCGCCGGGTCGCTCGTGCTCGGCGCCGCCGGGTCGCTCGTGCTCGGCGCCGTCGGGTCGCTCGCGCGCGGCTCGCGGGCCTCCGGGGACGATCCGGAGCCACGCCCGCCCCGTGGCCCCGAGGGCCGGCCGATCCACACCTACTACTTCCTCTCCGAGACCCGGATCGCGATGCTCCACGCCCAACTCTTCCGGGGCAAGGTCGGGTCCCGCCTCCGCGAGATCGTCAGGACCTCGTCGGGCGGTGTCGAGGCCGGGATCGACGTCCCGCCGGTCAAGGCGGTGACCAGGCAGGCCCGCGAGCTCGCCAAGAAGTACACCGAGGAGGCGCAGCCCACCAGGGAGACCCTGGTCGGGGACGTACTGGCCGCGCTGCAGGTCAGGGGGCTGCTGCACGAGCCCGACGCCGAGCTGAACCGTGTCGCCGGCCTCGTCGCCCGGACTGACACCGACGACCAGTTCCTCCAGTTCAACGTCGCCGGCCCCGACCTGCGCCAGGCGGTGCTCGAGGTCCCTGCCCCGGTCGGCGAGGGGCGCGACAACACCGGGACCCTCGAGCAGAAGAGCCACGGGCTCACCATCACCATGCACGTCGGCAGCCGCGGGAAGCAGGAGGACTTCGACGAGCTCGAGCACCGCGACAACGTGGTCGTGGTCGGCGTGCTGCGCAACCTCGACGTCACCGGACGGACCGCGACGGTCCGGGTGATCGCGGTCTACTGAGACCCGAGTCGTCGCGGGCCGCGCACACCCGGCAGACTTTGCACCATGCTCGAATCGACCGATCTCACCGCCCGCGCGACCGAGGCGCTCCGCACCACCTTCGGCGCCGAGGCCACGGTGGTCGGGAGGGCGCCGGGACGGGTCAACCTGATCGGCGAGCACACCGACTACAACGCCGGCCTGGTGCTGCCGGTCGCCCTCCCCCACGCCACCTACGCGGCGGCCGCGCCGCGCACCGACGGCGTCATCCGGATCGCATCCGCCCAGGAGCCGGAGCCGTTCACCGGCCACATCGACGAGCTCGGACCGCAGATCGAGGGCTGGGCCGCGTACGTCGCGGGGGTGCTCTGGACGCTGCGCGAGGCCGGCCTCGTCAACGGCGGCCTGGACATGCACCTGGAGTCCTCGGTCCCGCTCGGCGCCGGCCTGTCCTCCTCGGCGTCGGTCGAGTGCGCCACCGCGGTGGCGGCGCTGGGTGTCGCCGGCCGGGCTCTCGACGAGGACCTGCAGCGGGCGGTCGTCGCGGCCGGGATCAGGGCCGAGACCGAGGTTGCCAAGGCGCCGACCGGCGGAATGGACCAGTCGGTCGCCGTTTTCGCCGAGGCCGGCGGTGCCCTGCTGATCGACTTCGACTCCGGTGCGCACCGCAACGTCCCGCTGGCGCTGGGCGAGCGCACGATCCTGGTCACCGACACCCGGGTCAAGCACCAGCTGACCGACGGCGGCTACGCCTCCCGGCGTGCCCAGTGCGAGAAGGCTGCCGCGGATCTCGGGCTGCGCTCGCTGCGCGAGGCCACCCTGGGCCAGGTCGAGTCCCTCGGCGACGAGGTCGTACGCCGTCGGGCGCGCCACATCGTCACCGAGATCGCCCGCGTCGAGCCGACCGTGACCGCGCTGGGTGGCGGTGACTGGGTCGCGATCGGTGACCTCTTCGCCACCTCGCACGCCTCGATGCGCGACGACTTCGAGATCTCCGTCCCCGAGCTCGACCTGGCCGTCGCGACCGCGGTCGACGCCGGTGCCGACGGGGCGCGGATGACCGGTGGCGGCTTCGGCGGTTCGATCGTCTCGATCCTCCCCACCGACGCCGTCGAGACGGTCAGCGCGGCCATCGACAAGGCCTTCGCCGAGGCGGGCTACGGCGCCCCGGGGCACCTGATCGCCACGCCGTCGGCCGGGGCGATGTTCACCGAGACGGTGGCCTGAGCGCGCTGCCTCAGGCCAGCCCCGCCTGCGCCAGCATCCGGGTCGCGGTGGCGGCAGCCGCCTCACGCGCCACTCGCAGCAGATCGACGTCGGTCTCGGTGCGACCGGGGATCGGGTCGTCCGCGTCGGGCGCGAACGTCAGCGTGCTCACACCGGCGTAGCTCCCGGCCCGCATCTGGGCGACCGTGCTGCGGTAGCGCTCCGGTCGGCCCCGATAGAGGCCGCCGAGCTCGGGGTTCACCCGGTGCAGGTAGCGCTCGATGACCCGGTCGGCCGGCCCGTAGGCGGGCGCCGTCCCGAAGGGCCGGGTGACCAGCACGATCGCGTGCGTCGCCCCGAGCGCCGCCGCCGAGGCGACCGGGACCGCTTCGACCAGCCCGCCGTCGAGCCAGCGGCGGCCGCGTACGGTCACCGGGAGACCGCCGGCCAGGGGCAGCTGGCTCGAGGCGATCACCGAGTCGGTGAGGTCGGTGGGACCGGTGAAGTCGGTGAGCGGGACCGCCTTCGCGGTCATCACGTCGGTGGCCACCGCCGCCAGCCGGGGCGCCGCCTCACGCAGCGCGAGCGACCACTCGAACAGCTCCGCCGAGCGGGCGGTGATCCCGCGGGTGTCCACCATCGACTTGCGCCGCAGCATCCGCCCGGCGCCGATGTATTCGGGCGAGGCGAAGACCGAGGCGTACGACTCGCTGAATGCGCCGATGGTCCCGGCCGCGACCGCGGTCGCGTTGGCGGCACCGGCGGAGGTGCCGACCACCAGGTCGACCGCGTCCACGACGCCCTGGTCGGCGAGCACCGCGGCCATGGTCGCCGACAGCATCCCTCGCATCCCGCCACCCTCGATCACGAGAGCCAGCGTCGCCCCGTCATCCTTGTTCCCGCCGTGCCCGCCGAGGCGGGACCGGAGCAGCTCGACCACTCCCGATTGCGTTGCGTCCACACCGAGGATTGTGATGCTACCGAGGAGTAGGTCCTCGCATCGGGTCGCTTCGACACGCCCCGGCAGGGGCGCACGTCACATGCTCGGTCGGGCGACGGCCGCGGTCCCTGCGGCCACCTCGTAGTGCGCCGAGAACTCGTCGAACCGCGACAGCACCTCGCGAGCCGCCGCGGGCACGACCGCCGCACCGTCCGCGCCGCCGAACGCGGCGACCCCGTCCTCGTCGGCGAAGGTCATCACCGTCGCGAACTCGACCTCGTCCCCGAGGTCCCGCCGCAGGACGACCGGTCCCTCCACCCCCGGGATGGCGCGCGCGGCGATCCCCGGGATCACCTGCTCGGTGAGCACCTTGAAGTACGCATCAGCGTTCGCGGGAGTGGTCCAGCCCCGCCAGTAGCGAACGATCATGAGCATCCCTTCCGTCGGGTCGACAGAGTGGGACTCATGCTCCCACCACCGACCGGGCAGGGATGCGGTTTCACAGAACGTGAGCGGACAGCCAGTCCGCCAGCTCGCGGGCGGAGCGGTCGACGACGTTCGCCCAGTCGAGGGCGCTTTCGTCGGCGTTGTCCGAGACGTGCTTGACGATGCGCGCGGGGACTCCGGCCTCCCGGGCAGCCCAGGCGACGGCGAAGGCCTCCATGTCGACCAGGTGGGCGCGGCGGGCGAGCTCGGCGCGTACGGCCGTGTCGGTGACGAAGAGGTCACCGGTGGCACAGACGATGTCCGACTCCCCGACCTCCAGCGCGTCCTCGACCTGGTGGCCCAGCGCCCGGATGGCGGCGGAGGAGAAGTCGTGGTTCAGCACGGTCCCGACCTCGTAGATCCCGGTGTGACCGTCACGCAGCGCACCGCACGAACCGATGTTGACGACCTGCCGGATGGTCTTGTCGGCAGCCAGCACCCGCGAGACGGCTGAGGCGGACGCCACCTTCCCCATCCCGGTGATCACCACCTTGAGTCCGGAAGGAACATGGGCCACCTCGGCCTTGGTCGCCGACACCACGAGTACGCTCACGGCCGGTGACCCTACCGTCACCC